>NZ_LSKG01000170.1:0-56711 GCF_001557005.1 Sphingomonas sp. CCH15-F11
CGACGACACCGCGCGCGCGATCGGCCGTTCTGCGCCCGATCGCGAGGGCATGCACGTCTATGGCCCCGCCCCCGCCCCGCTCGCGATGTTGCGCGGGCGCCACCGCTTCCGTCTGCTCGTCCACGCGACCCGCGGCCTGGCGGTTCAGGACGAAATTCGCGCATGGCTGGGCACGCTCGCATGGCCGGCGCGCGTCCGGGTCAGCGTCGACGTCGATCCCTACAGCTTCGTGTGAAGATTAGCGTGCGCAACTGGCAAGCGACCCCGGCGTCGGCCGGGGCCGCTCACAAGATCATCCCTCCTTAAATCAACGCCTCGATCAGCCCGATCAGCGGGCGGTCGGCCGGCGGCATCGGCAGGGCGTGGAGTTCGACGGGGCGCAACCATCTGAGCGCGGTCGCATGCCGGGCCGTCGGCACGCCCGTCCATTTGCGCAGCACGAAGACCAGCAGCAACAGATGGCGCGCGCCCAGCGGCGCGCTGGCAAAGACCGCCGGGGCCAGGCACGATGCCTCGACGTTGATGCCCAGTTCCTCGCCAAGCTCGCGGATCAGCGCGGCCTCGGGTGTTTCCCCCGCCTCGATCTTGCCCCCGGGAAACTCCCATAATCCTGCCATGTCACCGCCCGGCGGCCGCTGCTGGACCAGCACGCGGCCGTCGCCGTCGACCATCGCCGCCGCGCAGACCAGCATCAGCGGCAGTGCGTCGGGCGCGGCGGTGAGCATTCATTAACTCCTTTGGCAGTAGACCGGGCAGTATTAGCGGGAGTTCGGCATCTTGACACGCGGGATGAAAAACCAGGTCCGTCGGTTGATCGCCGATCAAAAGGGCGCGACCGCGATCGAATATGGCCTGATCGTTTCCCTGGTTGTGATCGCAATGGTCGCCAGCCTGAGCAGCGTCGGCAGCGTCACGTCGGAAATCTGGAATAATGTGTCGACCAAGGTCAGCGAAAATTCCCCCCAAAATGGTGGTTAACGCGATTATAACCTTGTTCACTTAAGTATTTTTCAACCCTGATCGCCGATACACGCAATTACTGGACCGGGCTCTCCCCGGAGCAGTCGGGTGATTGAAGTCAGTTTATTTGAAGATGGAGACCGGTATGCAGAAGATTCGCGCTTTCCTGAAGAACAACAAGGGCGCCACCGCGATCGAGTACGGCCTGATCGCCGCGCTGATCGCCGTTGCCGCCATTGCCGCCATGCAGGGTCTGGGCAGCAGCCTGACCAGCACGTTCGAGAACGTGTCGGGCACGATGACCACGGCGACGGGCGCCGGCGGTGGTGCTGCGGCTCCGGCGGCCTCGACCGGCGGCTGATCCGCAAACATCATTCTCCGATGGGGGGCGGCGTGGCTTCGGTCACGCCGCCCTTTTCGTTTTGTGGCGTCATGCGATTCATGGACGTTGCCCCGGCGGAAGCCGGGGCCTGTGGCAGCGACATGTTCCAAGCCCCTCCCCTGAAGGGGAGGTGCTTGAGAAGAGTCAGTTCGCTCTCAACGCTCCTAAATCCGCCCCATCGCCAGGAATTTCTGTCGCCGGTCGCGCCGCAGCACATCCGCCGGCTTGCCCGACAGTCCCGCCAGTGCCGCGGCAATCGCGTCACCCAGCGCACCGATCGCCGCCGCCGGGTCGCGATGCGCGCCGCCCATCGGCTCGGGCACGACCATGTCGATGACCTTGAGCGCCTTCAGCTCCTGCGCCGTCACTTTCATCGCCTCGGCTGCATCGGCCGCCTTGTCGGCGGTGCGCCACAGGATCGACGCACACCCCTCGGGCGAGATCACCGAATAGACCGCGTGCTCCATCATCAGCACTCGGTTACCCGCCGCCAGCGCGATCGCGCCGCCCGATCCGCCCTCGCCCAGGATCGCCGACACCATCGGCACGCCCAGCTTCAGGCTGACCTGAGTCGAACGCGCGATCGCCTCGGCCTGGCCGCGCTCCTCCGCCTGGACGCCGGGAAACGCGCCGGGCGTGTCGACCAGCGTCACGACGGGCAGGCCGAACCGGTCGGCCAGCTCCATCAGGCGCATCGCCTTGCGATAGCCTTCCGGCTTGCCCATGCCGAAATTGTGGCGCAGCCGGCTGGCGGTATCGTCGCCCTTTTCATGGCCGATCACCACCACCCGCTGACCGCGAAACCGGGCGAAGCCGCCCAGGATCGCCTGATCGTCGGCAAAGGCGCGGTCGCCGCCCAAGGCCATGAAATCGTCGAACAGCGCGGCGACGACATGCTTGAAATGCGGCCGGTCCTGGTGGCGCGCGACCTGCGTCTTCTGCCACGGCGTCAGCCGCTGATAGGTCTCGCGCAGCAGCCGTTCCGACTTGGCCTCCAGCCGCGCGATCTCCGCGCCGATGTCGAGCTCGCCGCTGCTCGCGGTATCGCGCAGTTCGTCGATGCGAGCCTGAAGCTCGGCGATCGGCTTTTCGAAATCCAGAAACATCACCATGGCGCGCGGGCTAGGGCCGACGGGGCTTTACGTCAACGAGCGGATGGCGCGCATTGACCAGCTCGACCAGCCGGCGACTGTCGACATGGGTGTAGATTTCGGTCGTCGCGATGTCGGCATGCCCCAGCATCGCCTGGAGCGCGCGCAGGTCCGCGCCCCCTTCCAGAAGGTGCGTGGCAAATGCGTGGCGCAGCACGTGCGGACTGATCCGGTCGGGCGGGATGCCCGCCGCCGCACCCAGTGCGCGGATCAGCTGGAACAGCCGCACCCGGCTGAGATGCCCGGCGCGCGACGGGAAAAGCCACGCGCTGGCCGCCGGCACCTCGCCGCGCCACGCCGCCACGGCGGCACGCGCGCGATCCGAAATCGGCACCAGCCGCTCGCGCCCGCCCTTGCCCCGCAGGATGACGAATGGGCGATCGGGCGACACCGCATTGCGCGGCAGCGACACCAGCTCGGTCGCGCGCAATCCCGACCCGTAGAGCAGCTCGACCAGCGCGGACAGGCGCCGATCCGCCGGGTCGACCGGCGTGCGCGCCAGCCGTTCGGCGATCACCGCGAACAGCCGGTCGACATCGCCGGTCGACAGGATTTTGGGTAATGGCCGCGCCGCGCCCGGGCGGGGCAGCGCCGCGCCGGGATTGTCGGCGCGAAATCCCTCGTCGACCAGAAAATCGAAAAAGCGGCGCAGCGCCGCCGACTTGCGCGCCACTGTCGCGCGGGCCAGCGGCGCCCAGTCGCCCGTCACCCGTTCGATCGCCGCCCGGTCGGCCGCCGCAAGCTGCCCCCCGGCGGCCTCCGACGCCAGGCGGAGGTCGCTGGCATAGGCCGCGATGGTGTTGCGCGCCGCCCCCGCCTCGGCCGCCATCATTTCCAGAAACCGGTCGATCAGCGCGGGATCGCCCGGCGCGCTCACGCGCGCGCGATCGCTTCCGCAGCGATCATCCGGGCCTCGCCGTTCAGCCCCACTGCGTCGAGCGCCGCGACGATGTTGAACAGCGCCACCGGCGACACGCCGCGCCAGTCGCCGGTCTGCATGCCCACCGCGGCGAGCAGCAGGACGGTGCCCGGCTCGCCGCGGCTCGCGGCGGTGCGGATCGCATCGGTCCAGCTATTGTCGGTATTGATCGGCACCGCCAGCGCCTGGGCGATGTCGGCGACCTGGTTTTCGGGCAGGCGGCCCAGCCCGGCCAGCCCGGCGAACAGAAGCTGCGCCTTGCGCGATTCCGCGCCGCCATAGTCCGACAGGTCGCCGCCATCGACCGCGATGCGGCCGCCCGGATCGGCCAGCGCTAGCATCGCCCAGCCATCGCTGCGTGCCGGCACCAGGCCGCGCCAGCGCAACGCGCGGAGGTCCTTGCCCGCGGTCAGCATCGACGCGATCAGCGCGTCGGCATCGCCGACATAGGCTTCGGCGGCCGGGATGCGCGCCGCCGCATCGCTGGTCAGCACCAGTCGCGCGTGGCGCTGGATCGGCGTCGATCCCTGCCACAGGTTGCGCAGCGCGGTCAGCCGACCCTCGATCGACTGGGCGGCATAGGCGTCGGTCAGCCCCTCGATCACCGTCGCGTCGGCACCCGCGACGTCCTGTGCCTCGCTGACCAGCGCGAACAGATCGCGATAGGCCGCGCCCGAATAGACGCCGCGCACCGCCGCCAGCTCCGCCGACGCCAGCCGGTCGGCCGCGGGCAGCGCCGGGGCGAGCGCCTGCCACAGCCGCACCTGCGGCCCCACCGTGTCGATCAGCCGCGCGGGCACCACCTCGCCGGTTGCCGCCGCCAGCCCCCAGCGCCACGCATCCAGCCGGTCGACATTGTCCCATTCGACCGTCACCGCGCGCCGGCCCTGCGCCCCCGCGCCGACGATCTTTTCGGCCAGTACCAGGTCGATGCCGCGTGCCGCGCCCTGCCGCCGCGCCGCGTCGATCAGCCGCCCGGCCTCCTCGGGCCGGCCGGCCAGTGCCGCGCACATCGCCTCCGCCACCCGCCAGCCGCGTTCGGCGCTGACCCGCATCGCCCCGTCGACCAGCGGGCACATCCCGGCCGGGTCGCCGGTGGCGAGCGCCGCCTGTTGCGCGATCTGGAACATCTTGGGGGTATAGTCGGCGACATCGACCGACTGGACGACGCCACGCGCGGCATTGGCCTCGCCCATCCGGATCAGCAGCCACGCGCGCTCGGCGGCGAAATCGGCACCGTTGACCCCGGCGGGCGTGTCGACCTCGCTCACCAGCGCGCGGCGCAGCGCGATCGACAGCCAGCGCGACGCGATCGGCGCGTCCAGCCGGCGCATCAGCACTTCCAGGAAGCGCCCATTGTCGCCGCCGAACGCGTTGGCGGGCAGTCCGCCGCGCCCCGCCGCCGCGAAACCGACACGGTTGAGCGACCGGCGGGCAAATGCGGGCAGTTCGTAACGCTCCAGCTCCTCGGGCGTCAGTTCTTCCGCCACCGCCTCGCCAAGGCTGTCATTGCCGAGCGCCGCGTTGCCGGTCAGGTCGTCGGGCGGACCGGCGGGCCGGACGAGGGTCTCTCCGCCCTGCGGCGTCGCGGCGGGCGCGGGCGTCGGCGACGGTGCCGGCTCGACCGGGTCATTGAAGCCCGGTGGCAGCAGCGATTCGGGCGTATCCTGACTGAGCGCGGGCAGCGCGGCGACCATCGCGCCCAGCGCGACGGTGACGCAGATCGCGCTAGTTCGAGAGATTTTCAATCGAGACCACCTTTTCGACGCGCACGGGTTCCTTCGCCGAATCGCGGCCAGCCAGCACGAACAACCCGCCGACCACCAGCACGACAATGACGATCAGCAACAACAGCAAACGGGACATGGGCAGGCGGCATCCTTGCAACCGGTGTGGACCGGAATGGAACGAGATTGAATCGGGGGCCTTTTGCCCGACAGGCGGCGTCGCTGTATAGCCCCCCGCAATGATGTCGACCCAACTCGCACCGCAACCTCGCTGGACCGGCAAGCCGATCGTGCTGATCGGGCTGATGGGCGCGGGCAAATCGACGATCGGCCGCCGGCTGGCCGCGCGGCTCGACCTGCCCTTCGTCGATGCCGATGTCGAAATCGAGAAGGCGGCGGGGATGACCATCGCTGAGATTTTCGAACGCTATGGCGAACCCCATTTCCGCGATGGCGAACGCCGCGTGATCGCGCGGCTGATCGACGGCAGCCCGCGCGTGGTGGCGACCGGCGGCGGCGCGTTCGTCAACGAACAGACGCGCGAACTCATCCTCGATCACGCGCTCGCCGTATGGCTCGACGCCGATCCGCACGTGCTGGCGGAACGGGTCAGGAAGCGCGACACCCGGCCGCTGCTGCGCAATCGCGATCCGCTGGCGGTGCTGAGCGACCTCGCCAACCAGCGCAACCCGCTCTATGCGATGGCCCCGATCCGCGTGGCCAGCAACCGCACGCCGCACGATGCCACCGTCAACGCTATCCTGAAGGCCCTGTATCCTTGACCGTCATTCCGGTTTCGCTCGGCGATCGCAGCTATGATGTGCGGATCGCGCCGGGCCTGCTCGCCCGTGCCGGCGATCTGATCGCGCCGCTGGCGGGCAAGCGCCCCGTCGCCATCGTCACCGACAGCAACCTTGGCCCCCATCTCGCGACGTTGCGCGCATCGCTGGCCCAGTCCGGCGTCGCCGCGGAACCCATCATCTTGCCGCCGGGCGAGGCGAGCAAGAGCTGGTCGATGCTCGAACAGCTCACCGACACGCTGCTGTCGCTGGGGGTCGAGCGCGACGACCATGTCATCGCGCTGGGCGGCGGGGTGATCGGCGATCTGGTCGGCTTCGTCACCGCCATCCTCAAGCGCGGCTGCAACTTCATTCAGGTGCCGACGACGCTGCTCGCCCAGGTCGACAGCTCGGTCGGCGGCAAGACCGCGATCAACGCGCGCGCGGGCAAGAATCTGGTCGGCGCGTTTCACCAGCCCGCCCTGGTGCTGATCGACCCCGACGTGCTTGCCACGCTGCCGCCGCGCGAGCTGCGTGCGGGCTATGCCGAGGTGGTCAAATACGGGCTGATCGACGATGCCGGCTTCTTTGCCTGGTGCGAGGCGCAGGGTGCGGCGCTGCTGGCCGGCGACGCGTCCGCGCGCGCGACCGCGATCGCGCATTCGGTCGCGGCCAAGGCGCGGATCGTCGGCGCGGACGAGCGCGAGACGACCGGCACCCGCGCACTCCTCAACCTCGGCCACACCTTCGGCCATGCGCTGGAGGCGGAGACCGGCTTTACCGACCGGCTGCTGCATGGCGAGGCGGTGGCGGCCGGCATGGCGCTCGCCTTCGCCTTTTCCGCCGATCAGGGCCTGTGCGCGGATGAGGACGCCGCCCGCGTCGCCGCGCACCTCAGCGCGGTCGGCCTGCCCGACGGGCTGGCAGCGGCGGGCATCACCGCGTCGGGCGAGGCCCTGGTCGCGCATATGCGCCACGACAAGAAAATGGCGGGCGGCACGCTGCCCTTCCTGCTCGCCCGCGGCATCGGCCGGACCTATCTCGACAAGACCGTCGACCTCGCCGCCATCGCCGACTTCCTGAACCGCCAGCCGCGCTGATGCCCAACGGCGTCAGCAAGCGCGACCTGCCGACCAAGACCTGCCCGGTCTGCCAGCGCCCCTTCACCTGGCGCAAGAAATGGGCGCGCGACTGGGAGAATGTGGTCTACTGCTCCGATCGTTGCCGGATGACGGGGCGGTAGGGGATGGTCGGCTGGTCCCGGATTGCCCGTCGCGAAGGCCGCATATTGGTTGGGGAGCGGACATGCCGGTGTTTTGCCCGGCGACCGATCTCGACCTGCAGTGCTCGCAGCTCGCCACGCGGCTAATCGGACGTGGTTGCATGCCGTGCGACCTAGAAATCGATCCCCAAGCTAAGCTGCACCGCGCGCCCATCAATAAAGCCGTAAACGCCGCTCCCGAAAACGTCCCATCCGAAGGTGTCGGCTAGGTTGGTGGCGCTCAGCCGCGCCTGCGCCGGAAGTTCGCCAAGCCGGAAGCCGTAGCGCACGCCCGCATCGAACAGGGTCCGCGCGGGTACGCGAACGGCGTTGCTGCTGGTTGCGATGATCGAGGATTGTGTCCGTACCCCGAGCGACAGGGTGACGCCTTCGGCCAAGGGCGGTCTCCAGTCGAAGGCGAGGTTGAAGCGCCGGTCCGGCCGCCCGACCGCTTCGGTCCCTACCAGTCCTGCCTCAACTGCCGAGCCGCGTACCTTGGAGTCGCCGATGATCGCCCCGCCCACCACATCGAGCCGCGGGGTGATCGCGCCCGACAGGCTCACCTCGATGCCCCGGTTCGCGGTGCTGCCGAGCTGGCTGAACGCGCCTTGCGGGTCGAACTGGAAGTAGGGGCGGCTCAGATCATAGGCACCCAAGACCAGGCTGAGATCGGGCTTCACCTTCCAGCGCAAGCCAATATCGTACTGACGGGTGCGGCTCGCAGGCAGCGGGGCGTTGCGGTTGGTCGCGCTGCCTGGCGCGGCGCCGCTGTCCTCCAGCCCCTCGGCGTAGCTGGCATAGGCCGAGACGCGCTCGCTGAGCCGCAGGGAACCGGTGGCGGTGAGCAGTACAGGGCTCGACCTGCCGACCAGCGCCGCCCCGTTGCCGGGCACGGCGCGCTGGCGGTAGCCAGTCTTTTGAAGACCGAGATTGAGGTTGACGCCGCCCCGCCAGTTTAGGGCATACCCCGCTGCAATCGTCCCCTGCCGGATCTGGTTGAGGTCTTGCGCTCCGAAAGCGCGGTCCGGGCGCGGCGCGGGCTGCGGCGCACCGATCGCGATCCGGCCCAGATCGACGAACTGGCTCCCCCCGAACAGGCGCTCGCGCAGGCGCCCGCGCAGCGACAGCGTGAGCGTGTGCCGCAGAACGTCGCTGCCAAAGGCGCGGTCCAGCCGCAGCTCGCCGCTGGTCGAACCGTTGCGCGCGGGCGGATCGGTGACGATCAGCTGACTCGCAGTCGCATCAGGGGTCACGTCGAGATAGAGATTGGCAAAGCTCGCGCGCGCGTTCGAGACCGAACGGAACAGCCCTGCCCGCAGCCGCCAGCCGCCCTCCTGCCACTTGAAGATGACGCCGAAATTGTAGCGGTTGCGCGAGTTCTCGGCCCACTCCGGCCCGGTGAACAACAAACGCGAGACGCGCGGGGGGAGGTATTCGCCCGCGGTGATGTAATCCGGCGGACTCTGCGCCTCGCGCATTGCGACATAGGAGACAAAGGGCACCACCTCTATCGTTTCGGTCGGTTTCCATTCGAAGGTGGCGCTGCCTGAGGCGATCCAGTCGGTGGTGCCGTTGCCATAGCGCTCGCGATACGCCCCAGCGCCCAGCGCTGCGCCGACACGTTGGGAAAACCGGACATCGGCGGTCGCCTCCGAAACCAGAAAGCCGAAGGTGTCGGCCGAGGCGAACAGGCTGCGACCGGGAACTCTGGCAGGTCTGCGCAGCCGGATGTCGACGACGCCCGAGGGGGCCGGAAAGGCAAAGCCCTGCGCCGCGATCCCGACGCGGATTGTGGTGGTTGACCGCAGTATCGGGGAAGGCAGCGTCACCGGGTCGAAATAGAGATCCTCCAGCCGAACATTTCCCGCGTCCACCGCCGAAAAGCCGCGCACATCGTCCGTGCTATAGAGCCCGATGTTCTCGCGACCGATGCTGGTGCCGAACGCATCCTCGGCGGCCTGAAGCGCGTTTTCGGTGGAGCGCTGGGCGTGCAGCGGCCCCGCGGCGATACCCGCAAGCAGCCCCGCAGCGAGTCGCATGATTGTTGAATTTTTCATGTAATATGAATTTCCGGCCCATTGAATGGGTGCTTGTTTTCCCCGCAAATGCTGCGATGACCATCAACTTCATCCGCATCACATATGATGAAATCTAAACAATGAATCCGCGCGCATCGCTCAACGTCTCGCTAAACGCCCTGCGGGTGTTCGAAGCCGTGGTGCGGCTGGGCGGAGTGAACCCGGCGGCCGCCGAGCTGGGACTGACCGCCTCTGCGATCAGTCACCAGCTCAAGGCTCTGGACGCTGCCATGCCCTTGCCACTGCTTCGACGCGAGGGGCGAAGGGCGGTGCCGACCGTGCAGGGCGCGAAACTTGCCGCACAACTGGGCGGGGCCTTCGCCGCGATTGACGATGCCGTCGACGATATGCGCAGCGCCAGGCAGGTGATGACGATCAGTGCCTATGACAGCTTTGCGGTCAATTGGCTGCTGCCGCGCCTCGCCCGCTTCACCGAATCTCGGCCTGAGATCGACGTGCGTCTGGCGACCTCGCCGCGCCTGCTTGATCTCGAGCGTGAACGGATCGATTGTGCGATCCGGCTCGGCCCGGGCGGCTGGCCGGGCATCGATGCGCATCTGCTGGTGCCGCAGTATTTCGGCCCGCTGGTGCGCAGTGACCGGGCGGATGGCGCGACGATCCCGCGAATCTTGTGGGTCGGGTGCGAGGACGACTGGGACCCTTGGCCGCAGTTGCAGCACGGCGGGCAGGAGATTCGCGTGATGTCGCGCGAACTGGTGATCGGGGCGGTGATGGCGGGGACGGGTATGGGCGTGCTCGATCTGATCCTGATGTCCGACCGGATCGCCAACCGCGAGGTCACGGTGTCGGGCCCGCGCCATGCCTCGCCGTGGAGCTATTACCTCGCGCTCCCCGCCGGACGTCGGACCTCTCCGCACGTCCGCGCCTTTGCCGATTGGGTGCGCGAGGAAATGGGCCGCACCGAGCGCTTCCTGAACGAGAATGTAACGTGACGAATACCGCTGCATCTAGCGATGACTTTGCAGCTTTCTGCCGTCCATTTCCCGACGTATCGGCCTTTCGTCCTGATGCGGCAACGGCCAAGACTAAAGTAACGAGGCTCTGATTTCAGCAGGCGTTAATCGCGACCGATTTCGCGAAGGGTGCCGTAAGCCGCACGACCACTTTGCCAGCGCCATCGGCTGCTGCGCCTGTATTTTGGTCACGAACGGCGTGGTCACGACGACAGACGAGCCACGCGGAAAGCCGCTCCCCTACCCCCGCAACGCCACCCACGCCAGCCACAGCCAGCCGCCGATCATCAGCAGGCCGCCGATCGGCGTGATCGCGCCGAACCAGCGCGGCGCGCCCAGCGCCATTGCGTAGAGCGTGCCGGCGAAGACCAGCCCGCCGATGACGAACAGCCAGCCCGCGCCCCGCGCCCCCGCCTGCACCGCGACGATCGCGGCGACGGCGTGGACCATCTGATAGATGCCGCCGGTGCGCAGCCATTCCTGTGCCTGCCCGCTCGCGCCATGCGCACCGAACGCGCCCGCCGCCACTGCAAGTCCGCCCGAGAGCGCGGCAAGCCCCAGCAGCACGTTCACGTCGGCTGCTCTTCCGTCCGGGCACGCTGGCGCTGGCGCCAGAACAGCTTTTCCGACGCGGCATAGAGGTCGCCGGTCTCGACCTGGATGCCCAGCCGATCGGCGTCCATCTTGCGATATTCGTCCTCGGTGCGCTCGATCTCGGTCTCGTCGACGCCGACGCAGCGCATCGCGTCGCGCGCCATCGCGATTGCGGATTCATAGACTTCGCGCGTGATCCGCTCGACCGGCGCGCCCTTCAGCTTCACGACCGAGCGGCGGTCATAGGCGCGCAGCATGATGGCGGCGTGGGGAAAGGCGTGCTTGACCGCATGCAGCGCGTCGGCATCGAGCTGGTCGCCGTCGAGGCAGAACAGCAGCAGGTCGGCATCCGCCGCCCCCGCCTGGCGCAGCAGTTCCAGCCGCGTGCCGTTGCCGTAATAGACCTTCATGCCGAAACTGCCCGCGACCTCGATCGTCTCGGGATCGGTATCGATCAGCGTCACCGCCAGCCCCTGGCCGATCAGCATCTGGCCCACCGTCTGCCCAAACCGGCCATAACCGATCACGATCGCGCTCGCCCCGTCATGGCTGGGCGTCTCCAGCCCCTCGCCGGTCGGTCCGGTCGCGGCATCGGCGCGGAAACGGCGGGTGAACATCATCAGGAACGGCGTGGTCGCCATCGACAGCGTGACGATCGCCCCGAACAGGCTGGCGGCTTCCGGCGCGATCAGCAGCGCGTTCTGCGCCTGGGTGAACAGGACGAAACCGAACTCGCCGCCCTGGCTGAGCAGCAGGCCGAGCGCGAGTGCCGGGCGCCACTCCATCCGGAACGCCATGCCGATCCCGGTGATGACCGCGGTCTTGGTGACGATCAGCAGCGCCGCCATGCCGATCACGAACGCCGGTCGCTCGGCGATCGCGCCCAGGTCGAGCATCATGCCCACCGCCAGGAAGAACAGACCGAGCAGGATGGTGCGGAACGGCTCGACATCGGCTTCCAGCTCGTGGCGATAGGGACTGTCCGCCAGCATCACGCCCGCGACGAACGCGCCCAGCGCGGTCGAAAGCCCCAGCGCCTGCATGATCGCGGCACTCGCCAGCACGGTGAACAGCCCGGCGAACACGAACATCTCGCGCTCGTTGAGGTTGCCGATCAGCCGGAACAGCGGCCTGAGCAGGAAGCGCCCCGACAGCACCAGCCCCCCGATCGCCAGCACGGTATAGAGCCCCAGCAGCCAGCCCGGCGGCCCGCCCGCATCGGCGGGATTGCGCGACAGCGCCGCGACGATCGTGATCAGCGGCACAATCGACAGGTCCTGGAACAGCAGGATGGCAAAGGCGCGCTCGCCGAACGGGGTGCGCAGCCGCCCGGCCGATTGCAGCATCGGCAGCACCTGCGCCGTCGACGACAGCGCCAGTGGCAGGCCGAGCGCAATCGCGGCGGCGGGCGAAAATTGCGCGACGCCCCACACCAGCGCCGCGATCGCGACGCCGCACAGCACGACCTGCAGCAGCCCCAGCGCAAAAATGTCCTGCTTCATCCGCCACAATCGCGACGGGCTCAGCTCCAGCCCGACGAGGAACAGCAGCAGGATGATGCCGAGCTCGGCAATGACCAGCTTCGATTCCGCCTCGCCGACCAGCCCCAGCACCTGCGGACCGACGACCGCGCCCGCGACCAGGAAGCCCAGCGTCGCCCCGAGCCCCAGCTTGCGGAACAGCAGGACGAAGACCAGGCCGAAGCCGAGCAGCGGCGCGCCCTCGGTGATCATGCTGGGGCCATGGCTTTCCATTGTCAGCGCGCCTCCACCGGGGCAGGGCACGCCTGCGCCGCCGCCGCCGCAACCGCCTCGAACGGCAGCCGGATCGAGGCGTGACGCGCGGCATGCGCGCGTGCCGCGTCGAACAGCTCGAGCTCGGGCCAGTCGGGCAACGCACCCTCGCCCGCCAGCCATGCTGCCAACGCATCGCGCACCGCGGCCAGTTCGTCGGCCCCCCGCCCGATCGCATGCGCCGCCATCAGCGCCGCCGACGCCTGGCCAAGCGCACAGGCGCCGACGTCGAGGCCGAGCGCCGTCAGCCGCCCCGCCGCATCGACGCGGACCTCGACGCTGATCCGGCTGCCGCACACCGGCGAGCGGCGCTCGACCACGGCCATCGGATCGGCAAGCGGTGCATGGTGCGGAATCGATGCTGCGAGCCGCAGGATGCGTGCATTATAGAGCGGCGCGCTCATTTCGGTCGTGCCCGGCTCGCGGTCGCCTTGTCCGGCGCGCGCGCGGCGTCGAACAGCGGCTCGCCGCGACGGCGGCGATCGACCAGGTCGGCGATCGACGCGCTCGTCGAATTAAGCAGCGGATAGGTCTGCGACGTCACCATCCATTGCGGCCGCCCCGCCGGACCGCCGCCCAACGTGTCATAGACCAGCACGACGAGCAGGAAGCCCAGGCTGGCCAAAACCAGGCCCTTCAATGCGCCAAAGCCGAAGCCCAGGCCCCGGTCGATCGGTCCCAGCACCGACGTGCGCGTGCGCCGGCCGACCGCGTTGGCGACCATCCGCCCGCCGAAATAGGTTCCCCCCGCCAGGATCGCGAAGGCGAGCACCGCCGCGCCCGACGCGGTGCCGACCCCGCCGACCAGCAGTTCGGTCAGCGGCGCGTGCGCGACCTTGAGCGCAAACACCACGAAGATCCACGCCATCAGCGACAGGACTTCGGTGACGAAGCCGCGCCACAGGCCCAGCACCGCCGCGCCCCCGACTGCGATCAGCACGATGATGTCGAGCGCGGTCAGGTCCATGCGAGCGCAGAAATCCATGTCATGCGGGAACGGCGGACGATCCGCCGTGCGTTCGACGGCTAGCCGCGTCCGAGCATATGGTCAACGAATTGGCGCAGCGTGCGAAACCCCGCCAGCTCGATGCCGGTGCCCTCGCGCTGCTGGCTCGCCGGAGCCAGCGCACGGCCAAAGCCCAATTTGGTCGCTTCCTTCATGCGCAGCGCCCCGTGCGCGACCGGGCGGATCTCGCCCGACAGCGCGATCTCGCCGAACGCGATCATGTCGGCGGCGACCGGCCGCTCGGCGAGCGCCGAGACGAGCGCGGCCGCGACCGCGAGATCGGCGGCGGGGTCCTGCACGCGATAGCCGCCGGCGATGTTCAGATAGACCTCCGCGGTCGAGAAACTGAGGCCGCAGCGTGCCTCCAGCACCGCCAGCACCATCGCCAGCCGTCCGCTGTCCCAGCCGACCACCGCGCGGCGCGGCGTCGCCCCGCTCGCCAGCCGCACGGTCAGCGCCTGCACCTCGACCAGCACCGGCCGCGTGCCCTCCAGCGCGGGGAAGACCACCGCGCCGGTGACGCTCTCGTCGCGGCTGGTCAGGAACAGGCTGGACGGATTGCCGACTTCCGCCAGCCCGCCGGTGTCCATCGCGAACACGCCGATCTCGTCGGTGCCGCCGAAGCGGTTCTTGACCGCGCGCAGGATGCGATACTGGTGGCTGCGCTCGCCTTCGAACGCCAGCACCGTGTCGACCATATGCTCCAGCACGCGCGGGCCCGCGATGCTGCCGTCCTTGGTCACGTGGCCGACCAGCACGACCGCGGTGCCCTGTTCCTTGGCAAAGCGGATCAGCTCGCCCGCGCTCGCCCGCACCTGGCTGACCGTGCCCGGCGCGCCTTCGATCAGGTCGCTGTGCATCGTCTGGATCGAATCGATGATGAGCAGGTCGGGCGCAGCCCCCTGGCCGACGGTGGTCAGGATGTCGCGCACCGACGTCGCCGCCGCCAGTTGCACCGGCGCATTGCCAAGCCCCAGCCGCCGTGCGCGCAGCCGCACCTGGTCGGCCGCTTCCTCGCCCGAAACATAGGCGACGCGCTTGCCCGCCAGCGCCAGCTTGGCCGCCGCCTGGAGCAGCAGGGTCGACTTGCCGATGCCGGGATCGCCGCCGATCAGGGTCGCCGATCCCTCGACAAAGCCCCCGCCCAGCGCGCGATCGAGTTCGGCGATGCCGGTGCCCATCCGCTCGGGCAGCGGCACGTCGGTGTCCAGCCCCGACATCAGGATCGCCCGCCCGCCCGATTGCAGATTGTGTCGCGCCTGGAACGGCGTCACCACCGCGCCGGCATCCTCGACCAGCGTGTTCCACTCCCCGCAATCCGCGCACTGGCCCTGCCATTGCGACGTCGCGGAACCACATTGCTGACAGACATAACGCTTGCGGGGCTTCGCCATGCGAGGAGTGTAGGATGCGCGGAACAAAAAGGGAATAGCCGAAGCGGCGTTCGGTTCGTTGGCGCTCGGGGATTTGTTCACGCGAAGGCGCGAAGGCGCAAAGAAGCTGTTTTCACGCGGAGGCGCAGAGGACGCGGAGGGGAATTGACGTGTTGGCCCGTCCCGCCCCGATTGCAGGAGAGGGACAGCCGCTGCGCGGCGAAACCGCTCTGCGTCCTTCGCGTCTCTGCGTGAAAATACCTTTCCTTCGCGCCTTCGCGCCTTCGCGCGATTACCCTTTTTGAGACCTCACCCCGCGCTCAACTCGCTCCCGCGCTTCAGCGCGCGTCCCCCGTCTTCCTGCTCGACCAGATAGGCCGGATTGTCCTTCGTCCCGTTCTTGGCGATCTTGCTGCCCTTGATCGTGCGCTGGACGCGGCGGTCGAAGCGTTCGGCCACCTTGCCCTTCGCCGTGCCGCTGCCCCAGTGCCACGTCACCGCCTGACCCTTTTTGAAGCTGTTCGCCATCTTCGCGCTCCCGTGCTGACGGCGTGACAACCCGCACCGCCTGTGCGCGTTCCGTTGGCAAGCCGCGCGGCGACGGCTATGCGCTCGCCGATGCAGCCCTCCGACATCCGCGTCGCGATCTTCAGCGGGAACTACAACTATGTCCGCGACGGCGCGAACCAGGCGCTGAACAAGCTTGCGCGCCACCTGCTCGATGCCGGCGTCACCCTGCGCGTCTATTCGCCAACGGTCGCACGTCCCGCGTTCGAGCCGACCGGCGACCTGGTCGATGTACCCGCGCTCGCGCTGCCGCTCGGGCGCGACGAATATCGCCTGGGGCTTGGCCTGTCGGGCGGGGTCAGGCGCGACCTTGCCGCCTTTGCTCCCAACCTCGTCCACGTCGCCGCACCCGAAATCACCGGCCACCGCGCGGTCAGCTGGGCGCGGCGCAATGGCATCGCGACGGTCGCCTCGCTCCACACCCGGTTCGAAACCTATGCGCGCTATTACCGCCTGGGCATGCTCGAGCCGCTGATGATCGGGCTGTCGAAGCGCTTCTACAACCGCGTCGATCGCGTGCTGGTGCCCAGCCCCAGCATGGGCGAAGTGCTGCGCGGCTGGGGGGTGACGACGCCGATCTCGATCTGGTCGCGCGGCATCGACCATGCGCGCTTCAATCCCGCCCGCCGCGATCCGGCGTGGCGGCGATCGCTCGGCATCGGCGACGACGACGTTGCGGTCAGCTTTCTCGGGCGGCTGGTGCTCGAAAAGGGGCTGGGCATCTTCGCCGACGTGATCGCGGAGCTGAAACGGCGCGGCGTGCCGCACAAGGTGCTGGTGATCGGCGACGGCCCGGCACGCGGCTGGTTCACCGAACGGGTGCCCGAGGCGATCTTCACCGGCTTCCAGTCGGGCGACGATCTCGGCCGCGCGGTTGCCGGCATGGACGTGTTCTTCATGCCCAGCGTCACCGAAACCTTCGGCAATGTGACGACCGAAGCGATGGCGGCGGGCGTCGCAGTCGTCGCCGCCCGCGCGACCGGCGCGGTCGATCTGGTGCAGCAGGGCGTCACCGGCTTTCTGGTGCCCCCGACCGATATCCGCGCCTATGCCGACGCGATCCAGCAGCTGGTCGAGGACCCCGCACTCCGCCGCTCGGCGGGCGAGGCCGGCCACCGCGCCGCGCAGCGCTATGTCTGGGAAAGCGCCAACCAGGCGGCGCTGGAGGCGTATCTGGAGGTGCTGGCGCCGCAACAATCGGTTGACTGCCGCGCCTGAACAGCGTGCCGGCATCGAGTGTATTGCCAATATAAGGCACCTGCGTTAAGCCCGCGATATGCGCATTTTCAATCTGTCGCGGAGCCTCCGTTGCGTCTTGCGTGGCATTTCGGCGCTGTCGGTCCTGGCTTCCGGTGCCGCACTCGCCCAGGATTATCGGCCGGCGTTCCGCCCGGACACGCTGAAGGGGCCGCCCGCCGGCGCACCGAACGAGGTGCTCACGCTCGGCTCACCGCATCTGTCGGGCGCACCTGACTTCTTCACGCCGTCGATGCTCGATCCGCTGCTCGATCGCCTGGCGGCATGGCGTCCCACCGCGATCGCGACAGAGGATCTGTCGGGCCTGCAATGCGACGCGCTGCGCCGCTATCCCGCGCGCTATGCCGCCACCGTCGACGATTATTGCCCGGACGTCACCGCCGCCGCCCGCGCGACCGGGCTCGACGTGCCCGCGGCAAATGCGGAGGCCGAGCGCCTGCTCGCCGCGTGGCCGGCCGCGCCGGGTGCGGCCGACCGGCGGCGCCTGGCTGCGGTGTTTCTGGCGGCGGGCGAGCGTCATTCGGCGCTGGTGCAATGGCTGCGCCTGCCGGAGCAGGAGCAGCACGCCGGCGACGGTCTGGACGATGCGCTGGTGAACGAACTTGCCGCGCTGGCCCGGCGGCGCAATGAATCGGTCCTGATCGGCGCGACCCTGGCGGCACGGCTCGGACTGGAACGCGTATGGAGCGTCGACGACCATAGCGCGGATGCGCCCGACAGCGCGGATCCCGCCGAGCGCCAGGCCGCCGGCGAGGCGATCATGCGCGCCTGGGACAACCCCGACACCCGCGCGCGTCAGGCGGAGGACGAGCGGCTCAATGCCGGCCTTGCGCAGCCCGATGGCGTGCTGGCCATGTACCGCGCCTATAATGCGCCGTCCTATCCCGACCGCGCCTATCGCTCCGATTTCGGCGCGGCGCTGGTCGAGCCGTCCCCCCAGCAATTCGGCCGCGGCTATGTCGGCTATTGGGAAACGCGCAACCTGCGGATGGTCGCCAATCTCCGCGACGTGCTGGGCCGCCAGCCGGGCACGCGGCTGCTCGCGATCGTCGGCGCATCGCACAAGGGCTATTACGAGGCGTATCTCAACCAGATGCACGACGTGCGCCTGGTCGATGCCGGGGTCGTCCTGCACTGACGCGGCCGACCGGTCGAGGTCGGGCCATGCCCGGTCAATCGTCCGAACCGGCCTCCTCTGCCCATTGGAACACCGCCTCCAGCGGCTTGTCGAACACGCGCGCGATGCGGAACGCGGTTTCCAGCGTCGGGGAATAGCGCCCCTGCTCGATCGCCGCGATCGTCTGGCGGGTTACCCCGACCTGCTGCCCCAGGTCCGCCTGGGTCATCTCGCCCGCCAGGAAGCGCAGCGTGCGGATGTCGTTGCGGATCGGTGGCCGGGCCATCAGCTGCGCCGATAGCCGATGATCTCCGCCGCGCAGCGGACCAGTTCGGCCACCACCAGCGCGCCGAGCAGCGCGTTGAGCACGCCGATCAGGCTGTTGCCCAGATGCGCGCTGATCCCCGCCGCCAGCATCGCCAGGATCAGCACGGGATAGGCGATCGACGCCGCGCGCGTCGAAATCATCCGGTCGCGCTCGTCGGCGGGTGCCGTCGCCTCGTCGCGGCCACGCAGCGCGACGATGGTCGTCGCGATGATCGAATACAGCGTCGCGATGATCACTGCGCCGATCAACAGGACGATGCTGTGGATTCTCAGCACTGCCGGACCGGCATGGCTGCCGATCAGGCCGCCAAAATAGATGGTGGCGAGCAGCAACACCGCGCCCAGCGTGATCCACGCGATCTTTTCCCGGAACGGCATGTCCTGCTCCCCCCACAATCCTGGCTATGTGTAGGGGCGATGTATGCCAAACTCGACGTTGTGTCAATTTTAGATAACATTATGCATAGATTGTTTGACCCGATGGCGGGGCTTGCCAGTCACCGGGCATAGGCAGGCATCGCGTCACGCCCTATCTTGCGCATCATGCCCGACCTGTTCGCCGACGATCCCCCGCCCTCTGCGCAGGACATCCCAGCCCCCGACGCGCCGCTTGCCGACCGGCTCCGTCCCCGCACGCTGGGCGAGGTCGTCGGGCAGGATCACCTGACCGGCGCGGACGGCGCGATCGGGCGGATGGTGGCGGCGGGCAAGCTGTCCAGCATGATCCTGTGGGGGCCGCCCGGCACCGGCAAGACGACGATCGCGCGGCTGCTCGCCGCCGCGGTCGGCCTGCGCTACGCCCAGATTTCGGCGGTCTTTTCCGGCGTCGCCGACCTCAAGAAAATGTTCGCCGAAGCACGCGACCATGCGCGGATCGGCCAGCGTACGCTGCTGTTCGTGGATGAAATCCACCGCTTCAACCGCGCGCAGCAGGACGGTTTCCTGCCTTATGTCGAGGACGGCACCGTCATCCTGGTCGGGGCGACGACTGAGAATCCGTCGTTCGAATTGAACGCCGCATTGCTCAGCCGCGCACAGGTGCTCATCCTGCGCCGGCTGGACGCAGGGGCACTCGCCACGCTGATCGCACGCGCGGAGGGGGAGACCGGCCGCGCGCTGCCGTTGACCGACGATGCCCGCGCCGCGCTGATCGCCAGCGCCGATGGCGACGGCCGCTTCCTGCTCAACCAGGTCGAGACGCTGTTCTCGGTCGAGATCGCGGAACCGCTCGACCCGGCCGCCTTGTCGGCGCTGCTCCACCGGCGAATGCCGGTCTATGACAAGGACCGCGAGGGGCATTACAACCTCATCTCCGCGCTGCACAAATCGCTGCGCGGATCGGACCCGGACGCCGCGCTCTACTATCTCGCGCGGATGCTCACCGCGGGCGAGGAGCCCCTCTACGTGCTGCGCCGGCTGACGCGCTTCGCCAGCGAGGATATCGGCCTGGCCGATCCGCAGGCGCTGGTCCAATGCCTCGCCGCCAAGGACGCCTATGATTTCCTGGGCTCGCCCGAAGGCGAACTCGCGATCGTCCAGGCGTGCCTCTATTGCGCCACCGCCCCCAAATCCAACGCCGCGTATCGCGCGCAAAAAGCCGCGTGGAAATCAGCCAAGGCGACCGGATCGCTGATGCCGCCCGCAAACATCCTCAACGCGCCGACCCGGCTGATGAAGGACATCGGCTACGGCGCGGGCTATGCCTATGACCATGACGCGCCCGACGGCTTTTCGGGGGCGGATTACTGGCCCGACGGCATGGGTGCCGAAAGCTATTACATCCCGACCGATCGTGGTTATGAGAAGCGCGTGGCCGAACGGCTGGCCTGGTGGGGAGAACGACGGGGTGCGACGCGCGATTAGCCTGGGGTTGATGCTGGCGGCCGTGCCCGCGGCCGCGCAACAGGTCTCGACCCCGCCGACGTCTTCCGCCCATCATCGTGCCATTGCCGCCGGCTACAAGGCGCTGGCGCTGTGCGAGGGCGTGATCGCCGCCGGACGCAGCGAGGCAGCGGTTGCCGCGCTCGAACTGACCGGCATCTATCCCGAATATGAGGCGATGGTCGCAAAGCTTCCCGCGCGCATCGACCGGCCGGCGCGCCGCGTGAGCGTCGTCTTCGATCTGGCACTGAAGCCGCGCGTCGCTGCCTGGTCGCCGCGCTTCGGCTGCATGCTCGCGCCTATCGGCGGCGAACGGATTCCCCTGGCCGGCGAACCAGGCAACGCGCCGCTGCCTGCGCCTGCCGATCCCCGCCCGTGGCCGATGGGCGATCGCGGCATCGCGCCCAGGCCATCGGATGCCCTCGCCGTCCGCGTGACTGCGGCGATGACCGCGTTCTATCGCGGG
The DNA here is from genome assembly GCF_001557005.1 of Sphingomonas sp. CCH15-F11. NCBI lineage: Bacteria > Pseudomonadati > Pseudomonadota > Alphaproteobacteria > Sphingomonadales > Sphingomonadaceae > Sphingomonas > Sphingomonas sp. CCH15-F11. The sequence continues at coordinate 20,613 of NZ_LSKG01000170.1, forward strand.
CGGACGACCGGCATCGTCATCGTGCGCGACGGCCGGATCATCGCCGAAAGCTATGCCGAGGGGTTCGGGCCCTTCACCGCCAACCGCACCTGGTCGGTGGCAAAGAGCATCGCCGGCACCGTCGCGGGGCTGGCGGTCGCCGACCGGCTGGTCGATCCGCGCGCGCCCGCCCTGGTGCCCGAATGGCGCACGCCCGGCGATCCGCGCGCCGCGATCACGTTCGAAAACCTGCTGCGCATGTCGTCCGGGCTGCACAGCGACACCGCGGGCAACCGCACCGACGCGATCTATTTCGGCGGCACCACCGTCACCGAACAGGCGACCGGCTGGCCGTTGATCGCGCCGCCGGGCACGCGTTTTCGCTACGCCAATAACGACATCCTGCTGGCGATGCGGGCGATCCGCGCCGCGATGGCCGACGATGCGCGGTATCACGCCTATCCGGCGACCCGGCTGTTCGCCCCGCTGGGCATGCGCCACACGACGGCGGGTGCGGACTGGCAGGGCAATTTCGTGCTGTCGTCACAGGTGTATACGACCGCCCGCGACCTCGCCCGGCTCGGCCAGTTCTGGCTCCAGGACGGGGTGTGGCAGGGCCGCCGCCTGTTGCCCGCCGGCTGGATGCGGACGATGACGACGCCCGTGGGCCCGCAGCCCGCGGGCAACGGCCCGCGCTATGGCGCGACGATGTGGCTGTTCGGCCCGCAACAGGGGCTGCCCGCCGGCACCTTTTCGGCCCAGGGCAATCGCGGCCAGTTCGTCATGGTCGTGCCGCAGCATCGGCTGGTCATCGTGCGGCGCGGCGAGGACCCCGTCGGCAATGGGTTCGAGGTCGAACGCTTCGCCGCCGACGTGATCGCGGCATTGAAATAGGGGGGAGCGGCGGATGAGGGACTGGGACGATGCCTGCGCGACCGCACTCGCGCTGCCCGGCGTGGCGATGGACCCCTATTACGGCGTGCCCGTGCCCAAGGTGGCGGGCAAGCCGATCCTGGCGCCGGGGCGCGAGGCCGGCAGTTTCGTGCTGATGGTCTCCAGCGTCGAGAAACAGATGCTGATGGCGACCGATCCCGACACCTTCTGGCAAACCCCGCATTATGACGGCTATGCCGCCGTGCTCGTCCGCTACGGCACCCCGGCGCGCGATCGCATCGTCGCCTATATCGAACGCAGCTGGTGGGACCGCGCGACCCCTGCTTTGCGCGCGCAGCGGGGCGATGGCCAGCGGCCGTGAACCGTTCGCCCATTTCGTCGCGATCGACTGGTCGGGGGCGAAGGGCGCGCGCCACCCCGGCATCGCGGTAGCGGTGGCGGATGCTGGCGGCGGGCCCCCGCGCCTGATCGACGCGCCGGACGGCGTCTGGTCGCGCCGCGCCGCGCTCGACTGGGTCCGCGGCCGCGCGGACGGCAATATGCTGATCGGCTTCGACTTCAGCTTCGCCCCGCCGCGGATCGAACGCGGCGCCTATCTTCCCGGCGAAGCCACGCCCGACCATGCGCGCGCCTTCTGGGCCTATGTCGATCGCGATTGCGACGATGCCGATCTCGGCGCGGCCTCTTTCCTCGAGCGGCGGCGCGGCCGCCATTTCTATCTGGGCGCGGCCGATGGCCCCAAGGCCCGATTCATGCATTTTCGCCGGTGCGAGGCGCATTTCAACGCGCGCGGCGGCAGCAAGCCGTCGACCGTCTACGACGCGATCGGCGCGGCCCAGGTCGCGAAGGCCAGCTTTGCGGGGATGCGGCTGCTCCACCATGTCGGCGATGCCCTGCCCGTCTGGCCGATCGACCCCCTGCCCCGTGGCGGCAGCGTCATCGTCGAGATCTATACCGCAATCGCCGCGCGCGCGGCCGGCCTGCGCAAGGGATTGAGCAAGGTGCGCGACCCTGCCGCGCTCGATGCCGCGCTCGCCGCGCTCGACAGTGCGCCCCACGCCCCGCTCGCGCGCTATGACGATCACGCCACCGACGCGCTCGTCACCGCCGCGTGGCTGCGCGCCAACGCCCACCGCCCGGACCTGTGGGCACCGCCGGCGCTCACGCCCGAAATCGCCCGCAGCGAGGGCTGGACCTTCGGCGTGATCTGACGCAATAGCGCCCCGCAGGGCCGCGTTAGCTCAGCTGGTAGAGCAACTGATTTGTAATCAGTAGGTCGTCCGTTCGAGTCGGACACGCGGCACCATTGCCCGCTCACTCCCCCGCCGCCCCCACCGCGCGCGCGTCCAGTTCCGGGTCGCCGCCCAGCGTGCGGTACAGCGTCACCAGATTGGCCGCCTTCGCCAGCCGCGTCGTCACCAGCGTGCGCTGCGCCGCATAGAGCGCGCGCTGCGCGTCGAGGCTGCTGAGGAACGGGTCGATGCCGCCGCGATAGCGCGCCTCGGTCAGCCGCGCGGTGTCGCCGGCTGCCTCCACCCCCGCGGTGTCGGCGCGCAGCTGGTCGTCGATCGTGCCGCGCCGCGCCAGCGCGTCCGCCACCTCGCGGAATGCGGTCTGGATTGCGCCCTCATAGGTTGCGCGCGCCGCGTCGCGCTGTGCCCTGCTTTGGCGCACGCCGGCGGTCGCGCGGCCGCCCGCGAAGATGTCGTAATCGACATTGGGTGCCACCGACCAGTTGAACGAATTATTGTCGAACAACGTGCTCAGCGCGCGGCTCGCAAATCCCAGCGTCGTGGTGAGCGAGATTCGCGGGAACAGCGCCGCGCGCGCCGCGCCGATCCGCGCATTGACGGCGCGCAATTGATATTCCGCCTGCACCACGTCGGGGCGGCGCAGCAGGATCGAGGAATCGAGCCCCGCCGGCACTTCCGCCAGCGCGCCGTCCAATTGCTCGATCGTCGGCGGCAGCAGCGACGGATCGACCGGCGCGCCGACAAGCAGGGTCAGCGCGTTGACGTCCTGCGCCAGTGCGGTGCGGCTTTCGGCCAGGTCCGACTGCGCCTGCGCCAGGATCTGCTCGGCCTGACGCAGGTCGGTGCGTGGCGCGATCCCGCCCGCCAGTCGCGCGCGGGTCAGCTCGACGCTGCGCAGCGCGCTGCGCTCGGTCTCCTGCGCGATCTCCAGCAGCTTCAGGTCGGCGGCATAGGTCAGCCACGCGGTGGCGATATCGCCGACCAGCGTCAGCCGCGTCGCGCGCGCCGCCGCCTCGGTCGCGAAAAACTGGTTGAGCGCGGCATCGCTCAGCGACCGGATGCGTCCGAACAGGTCGAGCTCGAACGCGGTGATCCCGGCATTGACGGTGTAGAAGGTGGTAACGCTCGCGCCGCCCGCCGCGCCCTGGGTCGCGCGCGACGCGCCGCCGCGGTTGCGGTTGACCGTGCCGCCCGTCGACACCACCGGCAACAGCTCGGCGCGCTGGATGCGATATTGCGCGCGCGCCGCCTCGATATTGGCGGCCGCGACGCGCAGGTCGCGGTTATTGGCGAGCGCGGTCTCGATCAGCGTGCGCAGCCGCGCGTCGCGGAACACCTGATCGAACTTCAGGCTGGCGAGCTCGGCCTCCGACTGGCGCAGATAGGCATCGCCCACCGGCCACGACGGCGCGACCGGCGGCGCGGGCCGCTCGTATTTCGGGGCGAGCGAGCATCCTGCCAGCGCCAGCGGTGCCAGCATCAGGCCGATCGCGCGCCTCATGCCGCCGCCCCCGTGCCGGACGCACTGTCGCCGCCGCGCAGCTTCTTCATCGCGTCGCGCGTGCCGCGCCGCACCAGCACGAAGAACAGCGGGATGTAGAAGATCGCCAGGATCGTCGCGGTGATCATCCCGCCCATCACCGCGGTGCCGATCGCGATGCGGCTGTTGGCCCCCGCCCCGGTCGCGATCGCCAGCGGCAGCACGCCGAAGATGAAAGCGAACGACGTCATCAGGATCGGCCGCAGGCGCAGCCGCGCGGCCGACACCGCGGCTTCGATGATGCGCACGCCCTTCTTCTCTTCCTGCTCGGCGAACTCGATCATCAGGATCGCGTTCTTCGCCGCCAGCCCCATCGTCGTCAGCAGCCCGATCTGCAGATAGACGTCGTTCTCCAGGCCGCGCAGCGTCACCGCGAACACCGCGCCGACCAGGCCGAGCGGGATGATCAGCAGCACCGCAACCGGGATCGACCAGCTTTCGTACAATGCCGCCAGGCACAGGAAGACGACCAGCAGCGACAGGCCATAGAGCAACGGCGCCTGGCCCGAAGACAGCCGCTCCTGATAGGACAGGCCGCTCCAAGCGACCGTCGTGCCGGGCAGCTCGGCCGCCAGCGCCATGATCCGCTCCATCGCCTGGCCCGAACTGACGCCTGGGGCCGCCTGGCCCTCGATCTCATAGGCGGGCAGGCCGGAAAAGCGCAGCAGCGAGGCGGGTGCGACCGACCAGCTCGACCGCGCAAAGGCGGAGAACGGCGCCATCCCGCCGCTGTCGGTGCGCACGAACCACTGGCTCAAATCCTCGGGCGCGTCGCGATATTCGGCGTCGCCCTGCACATAGACGCGCTTGACCCGCCCGCGGTCGATGAAATCGTTGACATAGCGGCCGCCCCACGCGGTCGACAGCGTCGAATTGACGTCGGTCTGACTCAGCCCGAGCGCGGCCAGCTTCTCGGAATCCAGATCGACCTTCAGCGTGGCGAGCGGCGGCAGGTCGCTCGGCCGCACCGACGCGAGCATCGGGTCCTGCGCGGCGGCGGCGAGCAGCTTGTCGCGCGCCGCCTGGAACTGCGCGCGCGTCAGCCCGCCGCTGTTCTGCAGCTCCATGGTAAAGCCGTTCGACTGGCCCAGACCGCGCACCGCACCGGGGATCAGCGCGAATACCTGGGCATCGCGCAGCCCGCCCAACGCGGCGGCGGCGCGTTCGGCGATCGCGTCGGCGCTGCTTTCCGCGCCCTTGCGGTCTTCCCATGGCGCGAGCGAGACGAAGCCGCGCCCGGTATTCTGGCCCGACGCGCCGCCGCCGCCGCCGGCAACGCTCAGCATGGTCGAGACATTCTCCTTTTCCTGCGTCAGGAAATAGCGTTCGACCGCATCCTGCACCGCGACGGTGCGTTCGATCGTCGCGCCCGCGGGCAGGCGGAACTGGACGATCGCGCGCCCCTGGTCCTCGGTCGGCAGGAAACTGGTCGGCAGGCGGAAGAACAGCAGCGCCAGGATCGCGACGACGCCCGCATAGATCAGCAGGAACAGGAGCTTCCGGTTCACCACCGTCTCGGCCATGCCGATATAGCGGTCGGTCATCCGCGCGAAGCCATGGTTGAACCGCTCGCCGGCCCGCTGGCCCCACGCAACCACGCCCGGCGCGCGCCGCGCGAGGAAGCCGGGCCGCTCGTCCTCGCGCCGCTTCAGCAGCGTCGCGGTCAGCGCGGGACTGAGCACCAGCGCGACGACGACCGACAGGACCATCGCGGAGATGATCGTGATCGAGAATTGGCGATAGATCACGCCCGTCGACCCGCCAAAGAACGCCATCGGCAGGAACACCGCCGACAGGACGAGCGCGATCGCGATCAGCGCGACCTGGATCTCGTTCATCGACTCGATCGTGGCGTCGCGCGGGCTCATGCCGGGGTTCTCGTGCATGACGCGTTCGACATTCTCGACCACGACGATCGCGTCGTCGACCAGCAGGCCGATCGCCAGCACCAGCCCGAACAATGTCAGAACGTTGATCGAAAAGCCCGCGATGGCGAACACGGCAAAGGTGCCGAGCAGCACGACCGGAACCGCGATCGTCGGGATCAGCGTGGCGCGCCAGCTTTGCAGGAATACGAACATGACGATGACGACCAGGATGATCGCCTCGATCAGCGTCTCGACCACTTCCTTGACCGACAGGCGGATGAACTCGGTGCTGTCGACCGGATAGGCATATTGAAACCCGGCAGGAAAGCTCTTTGCCTGGCGCTCGACCTCGGCCTTGACCAGTTCCGCGGTCGCCAGCGCGTCGGCGCCGGGGGCGAGCGAGATGGCGAGGCCGACACCCGGATGCCCGTTGACGCGCGTGCGCACCGCATAGCTTTCGGCACCCAGCTCGACGCGCGCGACGTCGCCGATCGTGACGATCGACCCGTCGGACTGGGATTTCAGGACGATGCGGCGGAACTGGTCCGCGGTCTGCAGCCGCGACTGTGCGGTGACGGTGGCGTTGAGCAACTGCCCCGGCGGCGACGGCAATCCGCCCACCTCGCCGGCCGCGACCTCGGTATTCTGCGCCTGGATCGCGGCGATCACGTCCGCGGGGATCAGCCCCACCCCGGCGAGCTTTTCGGGCCGGAGCCAGATGCGCATCGCATAGGGCGCGCCGAACACATTGGTGTCGCCGACGCCGGGCAGCCGGCCGATCGGGTCCTGCAGGTTCGACACCAGATAATCCGACACGTCCTGGTTGGTCACCCGGTCGGTCGCGTCATAGACCGCGACGATCATCAGAAAATCGGAATTGGACTTGGTGACGGTCAGCCCCTGTTGCTGGACGGGGCCGGGCAATCGCGGCAGCGCCTGCTGCACGCGGTTCTGGACTTGGACCTGCGCGATGTCGGGGTCGGTGCCCTTGTCGAGCGTGACCGTGACCGTCACCTGCCCGCGCGCGTTCGATTCCGAACTGAAATAGATCAGCCCGTCGATGCCCGCGAGCTGCTGCTCGATCACCTGCGTCACGCTGCTTTCCAGCGTCTCCGCCGACGCGCCGGGATAGCTGGCGCGGATATTGACCTGGGGCGGCGCGACGTCGGGATATTGTTCGGTCGGCAGGATGAAGATCGATCCGACGCCCAGCAGCATGATCAGGATCGCGATCACCCAGGCAAAGATCGGCCGATCGATGAAGATGCGCGAGATCATGTGGCGATCAGCCCTTGGTCTTGCCGGCGGCGGGGCGCCTGACCGGCTGCGGCGCGCTCGCCGGCACCGCCTTCACCGCCTGGCCCGGCTTCAGCCCGTTCGTCCCCTGCACGATCACGCGGTCGCCCGGTTCCAGCCCCTTGGTCACCACCCAGTTGGTCCCCATCGTCCGGTCGGCCGTCACCTTGCGCTCGGCGACCTTGCCGTCGCGCCCGACGACCAGCACCGTCGCCTGGCCGCGCGGATCGCGGGTCAGCCCCGACTGCGGCACCATGAACGCGCGGGTGTTGATCGCCTGGGCAAAGCTGGCGCGCACGAACATGCCGGGCAGCAGCAGCTGTTCGGGGTTGGGAAAGCGCGCCCGCAGCGTGACCGTACCGGTCGCGGGATCGACGATCACCTCGGAAAACTGGATAACCCCCGTCGGTCCATAGACGCTGCCGTCCTCGAGCGTCAGCTTGACCACGGCCTGGGTCGGCATCACCCCTTCGCGCGCCAGCGACCGCCGCAGCTCGAGCAGATCGGCGCTCGACTGCTGGATGTCGACGAAGATCGGATCGAGCTGCTCGATCACCGCGAGCGGCTGCGCCTGGTTGGCCGTGACCAGCGCGCCCTGGGTGAACAGCGACCGGCCGATCCGCCCGGTGATCGGCGCAGGCACGCGCGTAAAGCGCAGGTTGATGCGCGCGGTGTCGAGCTGCGCCCGGCCCTGCTGGACCGTCGCGGCCGCCTGGCGCGCGGCGGCAGCGGCGTCGGTATAGTCCTGGCGGCTCACCGCTTCCATGTCGGCCAGCGGCTTGAGCCGCTCGGCGCGGATGCGTGTCGCCTCCGCATTGGCGCGCGCGATCGCGACAGCGGCTTCCGCCTCGCTCACGCTGGCGCGATACAGGCTCGGATCGATCTGATAGAGCGGTTGCCCGGCGCGGACCAGGCCACCCTCGGTGAACAGCCGCCGCTCGATCACCCCCGAAATCTGCGGGCGCACCTCCGACATCGCGAACGGCGCGGTCCGTCCCGCGAGCTCGACCTCGATCGGCGCGCTGACCGGCTGGACGGTGACATAGCCGACGGTCGGCGTGCGCTGCGCCCGCCCGCCCGCCTGCTCGCCTTCGGAAGCGCCGCAGGCCTGCAGGCTGACGATCAGGAGGATGGCAAGGCCGCGCCGCGCGCCGCGGCGGGTAACCGGAATATTCAACCTCATCGCCTCGACTTTATCCGGCCGGCCCGGTTGCACCGCGTCGCGATCCCTGGTGTGTCGGACGTGGCCAAGCCCTGCCTCCGCAATGATGGAGAAGACGGAACGCCGGCGCGCTCCAGGATGCGCCTACGACCGGACAACGTCGCGGATGTCAATGCGGCCTTTTGTCGCAATGTGTAACGCCGTGGAAAATTTGTTGCCGGGTCGACGGAGCGGTCCCCGTCATGTCGCGTTCAGCAACAAGCAATGGATGTTCTGGTTCCATGTCGGCTTGTAACGTGGCAGCCGCACGATTCGCCGCATATTCGCCGGATCGGTTTGATTGGAGAACGAAAATGGTGGGATTGGTTGCACAACGGCGTCGGCTGCGGCCGGCCGTGGCGGCGGTACTGATGGCGGCGACGCTCGGTGCGTGTGCGACGCCGACCCCCTATCAGCCCGCATCGGGGCGCGGCTTCTCGCGCGCCGGCTATGCCGACGAGCAGATCGAGGACGCGCGCTTCCGCGTCAGCTTCAGCGGCAACAGCCTGACCTCGCGCGAGGTGGTCGAGCGGTATCTCCTCTACCGCGCGGCCCAGCTGACGCTGGAGCGCGGTTACGACCATTTCATCCTCGTCGACCGCGATACCGAACGCCAGACGCAGACCTACACGACCGGCAATTTCTTCGGTGGCTATGGCGGTTTCTACGGCGGCGGCTTGTGGGGCCCGAGCTGGCGTTACTTCGGCCGCGGCTATGGCTGGCGCTATTATGACCCGTTCTTCGCGGGCGGGTTCGGCGGCGGTTTCGGCCCCGGGTTCGACGTGCGCTCGGTCGACCGTTACGAAGCGATCGCGGAGATCGTCGTCGGGCGCGGGCCGAAGCCGGCCGACAATGTCCGGGCCTTCGATGCGCGACAGGTCGTCGAACGGCTCGGGTCGAAGATCCGCGTGCCCGAGCCGCGCTGAGGCATCCGGCTCAGCGGGAGAGTTCGTAGAGCCCGCGATAGGTGACGCTAGGCTGCAACAGGTCGGTCTGGCCGATCACGGTCTCGCCCGCGCCGAGCACGAGCAGCCCGCCGGGCCGCAGCGCACTCGCCAGGCTGGCGAGGACGCGCTGACGCACGGGTGCTGCGAAGTAGAGGAGCACGTTGCGGCACAGGATCAGGTCGAACCGGCCCGGCAGCGGGGGCTGATCGACCAGATTGTGTCGCCGGAAGCTGATCCGGCGCATCAACTCGGGCTTGGCGACCCAATGGCCGTCGCGATCGTCGAACCATGTCACCATGCGCCGCACGGGCAGCCCGCGCTGGATCTCGAACTGGCTGAACGTGCCGCGCCGCGCGCGTTCGATCGCCTGCGCCGAAATATCCGACGCCTGGATTTCCGGCGCGGCCGCCCCGCCCTTCGTCTCGGCTTCGGCGAACAGCATCGCCAGCGACAGCGGCTCCTGACCCGTCGAGCACCCCGCCGACCACACCCGCATCCGCCGGTCCGGTTCCTCGGCCTGCAGCCTGGCGACGACGTCGGCGATCATCTCCAGCACGTTGGCGTCGCGAAAGAATGACGTTTCCTGGTTGAGCAGCGCGTCGACGATCGAATCGGACAGCCCCGGCGACGTGCCGTCCCCCAGCGCGCTGGCAAGCTGGTCGATGCTCGCCAGCCCCAGGTCGCGCAGCAGCGGCTTGAGCGCGGTTTCGATCCGCCACGACCGGCTGGAGTCGATGCGCTGGCCGGTCCGCTGTTCGAGCAGGCCAAGGATGATGCCGGTGGCGCGGGGGGATCCGATCGCGTTGGCGTGGCCCGTGATCATGCGGTTGCGCGCCCGCGCGCGACCAGCCGGCCGATCTCCGACGGGGGCAGGATGGTGCGCGCGACACCCGCCGCGACGACCGCGCCCGGCATGCCCCACACCACCGAACTGCGCTCGTCCTGTGCGACCACGTTCGCGCCCGTTGCGGCGAGCTGTTCCGCGCCGCGCACGCCGTCGCGACCCATGCCGCTCAGCACGATGCCGAGTGCCCGGTCGCCGTAAACGCGCGCCACCGATGCAAACATCGGGTCGACCGACGGCATGCAGCCCGACGACTGCCGTTCGTGGGTCAGGGTGACGCCGATCCCGCCGGCCACCTGCACGCATTCCATGTGCGCGTTGCCGGGCGCGACGATGACCCGGCCGGGCCGGATGAGCAGGCGTTCGGTCGCGACGTCGCACGGGCGCGCGGCCAGTACCGCGATCTGCGCCGCGAAATAGCTCATGAACGAATCCGGCAGATGCTGCGTGATCAGGATGGGGGTCTGCAGCCCCGCCGGCAGCTCGCGCAGCAGCTGGGTGAGCGCGTGGATGCCGCCCGTCGACGCCCCGATCGCCACGATGTCGAACGGACGCGCGCCGACCGGAACCGGCGTACCCGGGCGCTCATGCGCGAGCGTCGGTTGCTGGATGTCGCCCGCCGGGGCGACCAGCCGGGTCAGCTTTTCGTGCAGCGTCGCCGCGAAGCGCCCGGCCAGCGCCCCCGCCATCGGCTTTTCCAGTGTGTCCGCGGCACCCAGCGACAGCGCCTGGATGGTCGATGCCGCGCCCTCCTCGCAGATCGAGGAGACGACCAGGATGCGGGCGCCCGCGCCGATCAGCAGCATGTCGGGCAGCGCGGACAGGCCGTCCGTCCCCGGCATCTCGATGTCGAGCAGGATGATGTCGACGCGCTCGCGGCGCAGAAAGTCGATCGCCCGCGCGGCATTGTTGACCGCGTTCGCAACCATGAAACCGGGGATGGCGTCGACCATGCGCGAGATGACGGTGCGCGCGACGACCGAATCGTCGACGACCAGCACGCGCACGACCTTGGCGGCGGCGGCGCCCCTTCTGTCGATTTTTGCCTGGTGCGTCATCTCGCCCACCGCCGCTCTCCCCTGAACGGCGTTCAGGCCATGCCGACGATCTGAAGCTTGCTCTGCAGCGTTTCGCGATCGAACGGCTTCATCACATATTCGTCGGCGCCCGCCTCGATCGCGGCGCGGATGTAGGCGATGCCGTTCTCGGTCGTGCAGAAGACGATCTTGGGCTTTGCCGGCAGGCTGCTCTCGCCCAGCGCGCGCAGGAAATCCATGCCGCTCATCACGGGCATGTTCCAGTCGAGCAGCACCACGTCAGGCGCGTCGGCGATGCACGCGTCCAGCGCCTCGCGGCCGTCGCCGGCCTCGCGAACCTCGAAATCGAGGGTCTCGAGGATATGTCGCGCAACCTTGCGAATGACCTTTGAGTCGTCGACCACCAGACAGGTTTTCATGAACACGCTTTCATTTTGCACTCGAGGAGTAGGGTTTTGGCACAAGTCCGTAACCGTGGCGTTAATCCACACATCATGCTGCGGCCGCGCTCTGCGGAATCAGTGCAGCAGCATCGATCACCAGGATGGGCTCGCCGTCCCGTTCGACGACGCCGCGCGCGGCCTCGCGCCACAGGGGCTCGAGCGGGATCGCCGGCGACAGGGGCAGCAGCGTCATCGCCACGATGTCGTCCAGCGCGTCGACCAGCAGCGCATAATGATGGCCGTCGATCCGCGTGATCACCGCGCGGCGCGGCGCGCCGTGCGCCGGCATGCCCAGCGCAGCCTTGGTGTCGATGACGGTGACGACCCGGCTGCGCAGCGCCGCCAGGCCGCGCACTTGCCGGCTGGCCAGTGGCACCGGCGTGACCGGCCCCAGATCGACGACCGAATCCACCTGGTCCGCGTCGATCGCGATTGCGCGGCCGTCGATATGCGCGACCAGAAACAGCTTGTTCACCGGCGTCCCCCCGTTACCGCGCGCTGCAGGGCGTCGATCAGCGCCGCCCGGTCATAACGATAGATCTGCCCGGTTTCCGCGGCACCGCGATCGCTGGTCAGCCGCACCACCGGGGCGGGCGCGACGATGTCGGGGGGCGGCGCGTCGAGCGTCAGCACGATCGCGGGCTGCTCCTCCGGGCCGAGGCGCTGGGTGACGCGGTAGCCATAACCCTCCAGCATCGGGCGCAGGAACGTGCCGATCCACCCGCTCGGGTCCGCCCCGATCAGACAGATGGGCGCGCGATCGCCCTCGATCGCTTCCGCGCCGTGATGCGTGAACAGCCAGTGCGGGTCGAGCAGCTCGACCGGGTCGTTGTCGACCAGTGCGACGCCGGCGACCATGCCCGGCGCGGCGGGCGGCGCGATGTCGCCGGCCAGGGTCACGATGTCGCCCGTTTCGGCGACGGCATAGCCGAGCTCGGACGCCTCGTCGCGCAGGCGCAGGACCAGGACTTCCTCGCCCGGCGGCGGCGGCGCCACTGCGGCGAGCGCCACGATTGATCCGTCGACGGCCAGGCGCAGCCGCCCCGCGCTGTGGCGGATCGCGATCGCGTCGACCTTTTCGACGCGATCGACGATGGCGAGCGGCATGGCGCGCCGCACGCCGTCCAGATCCTCGAACAGCAGCACGCGGATGCCCTCGGCAGCCGCGGCCTCGGCATCGACCGCTTCGGCGTCGCGATCCACGACGGTCGCACCGCTGATTCCCGCCGCGCGCGCGACGCCCGCGCAATCGAGCATCAGCATCGGGCGACCGCTGTCGGGCAGGGTCTGGCCGGCATAGATGCCGGTCGCCATCACCGCCGGAGCGGCGGGCTTGATCACCAGTTCCTCGTTGTCGAGCACCGAATCGACCGCGATCGCAAAGGAAATGCTGCCCAGATTGATGATCACCAGCATCATCTGGGCGTCCGCGCCCGTCCGTTCGGTCCCCAGCAGGCGCGCCAGGTCGACCAGCGGCAGGCGCCGGTCGCGCACCGTCGCCACGCTCGTGTCGCCGATCAGGTCGATGCGGATCGCGTCGCCCCGGTCGCGCACGATCTCCTCGATCGGCTGGCGCGGAATGGCCAGTTCCAGTCCACCCACCCCGACGACGATCGTCGGGATGATCGACAGCGTCAGCGGGACGCGGATCGCGATCAGCAGGCCCTGGCCCGGCCGGTTCTGCAGGTCGATGCGCCCGCCGATCTGCTCGATCGACGCGCGGACCACGTCCATGCCGACGCCGCGCCCGGAAATCGCGGTCACCTCGTCCTTGCTCGACAATCCGGGTTCAAAGACCAGGTCGATCCGCGCGCGCGCGCTCAGTTCCATCAGCTCGCGCTCGCTGCGCGAGCCGTTCTTGACCAGCTTGCGGATCAGCCGGTCGGTATCGATGCCGCGCCCGTCATCGGCGATCTCGATGATGATCTGGTTGCCCGACTGGCGCGCCGCGACCGACAGGCGGCCGTTCTCGCGCTTGCCCGCGGCACGCCGCTCCTGCGGGCTCTCGATGCCGTGGTCGATCGCGTTGCGCACGATATGGACCAGCGGGTCGCGCATCACCTCGATCATCTCGCGGTCGAGTTCGACGTCGCTGCCGTCGAGGCTCAGCGTGACCGATTTGCCCAGCGTCGCGGCGGTGTCGCGCACCATGCGCGGCAATGCCGAGAACAGGGCGTCGATCTTCTGCATGCGGGTGCGCGTGACCGTGTCGCGCATCTCGGCGACGGTCGCGGACAGCCGCTCGAGCGAGGCGTCGAGCGCGGGGTCCGCATCGACGTCGCGCAGCCGCCGCGCCAGTTCGTTGCGCGCCAGCACCATGTCCGACATGCCGCTCATCATCCGGTCGAGCAGCTCGACGCCCAGCCGGACGCTGCGCGATGCCGCGCGCACCGCCGGGGCGGCGGTGGTGGCCGCCACCTCGTCGCTGCCCGCCGCCAGCGCGGCGATCAGCAGCTCCTCGCCCGAATCGGGCAGGGAAACGCCCTGGTCGATCGCCTCGACCAGCTCGGAAATGCGGTCGACGATCGCCAGCACCGCGTTGACCAGCGCGCGGTCGGGCTTGCGCTCGCCGCTGCGCACCTGCGCCAGCACATCTTCAGCGGCGTGGCTCAGCCGGGCGAGGCGCGGCAGGTCCAGGAAGCCGCAGCTCCCCTTGACGGTGTGGACGAAGCGAAAAATCGCGTCGAGCCTCGCGGTGTCGGACGGGTCCGCCTCCCACGCGACGATCTCGCCGGACAGCGCCTCCAGCGTCTCGCGGGTCTCGAGAATGAATTCCTGAAGAAGGTCGTCCATGGGTCCCCGGCGGCTGTCCTCGCGGTCTGCACGCAGGGACCTTGCGCCGGTCAGGGTTAAGGCGGAGTTTACCCGGCGCGGAAAGATGCGCCGAACAGAAGCACTTCGGCATCGGGCGGCGACACGCGCAGCATCCCGCCGCTCTGCACCACCAGCGCATGGACCAGCAGCGCCGCGGCCGCGCGCGGCGACACGCTGCTCTCCTCAATCTCGCCCTCCAGCGCCGCGCGCAGTTCAGGGTCGAGCACGATGCGCGGCCCGTCGGCGCGGATGACGATTTCGGTCACGCCGTCGACATTCTCCGCCCCGACATCCAGCTGCCCGCCGCGGATCAGCGCATCGCCGCCGATCAGCGCCAGGTTCAGCAGCACCTTGATCGCGGTCTTGGGCAGCACCGGTTCGTCGACCATCCAGCCCAGCACCAGCCGCTTGTTGTCGCCGAACAGCCCCTGCAACGCGGCGTGCGCCTCGCGCGTGTCGATCGTCTCGCCGAAACCGCCCGCGCCGCCGAATGCCAGGCGGAAGAATTTGAGCTTGCTCGCCGACGCCCGCGCGCTGTCGGCCAGCAGTTCCAGGCAGCGCGCCCGCATCTCGGGATCATGCTCGTCGGCGAGCAGCTCCAGCCCGTTGTTGAGCGCACCGACCGGGCTCAGCAGGTCGTGGCACAGGCGCGAGCACAGCATGCTGGCGAAATCGGTCGGGCTGATGTTCAATCAATTCACTCCGGATGAGGCGTCGGCCCAGGGCGGACGCCGCGGTCGTGCGCCTTTTGGAGCAGCCGCGACGGGCGCGCAAGCTATGCAGCCTGCGGGTCGATGCGCAGCGCCACCGGCTCGAAGCGGCCGTGCACCGGCCCGTCGCGCACCGCGCGCCACAATGCCGGGGCATGGTCGGGCGGCCCGCCCAGGATCAGCCACAGCCGGCCATCGGGTGGCGCCATCGCCGCGTCGGTCGCCGACGGCCGGTTGTCGCCGCGCGGATGCGAATGGAACCAGCCGACCACCTCCGGACCGCCTGCCCGCGCATCGCGGTGCGCCGCGATCAGCGTCGCGGGGTCGATCTCGAACCGCGCGGCGGGGTCGTCGGCGACGTTGCGCGCGACCACCGCCTCGGTGACATGGTCGTCACGCCCGAGCAGCAGCCCGCAGATCTCGACCTGCGGATCGGCGCGCGCCGCGCGGGCGACATGGTCGATCACCCGTGTTGAAAAAACCGCCATTGCGCCCATCTAGATGAAAAATGGATTCAGGGATTTCTACCATCGAAGCACGGATCGACGCGGCGGCCAATGGCTGGCGGCTCGACCGGGCATTGGCGGACGCCGTCCCCACCCTTTCGCGCGAGCGGCTGAAGACGCTGATCGCCGCCGGTCGCGTCGTCGATGCCCATGGGACGCCCGCGCGCGACCCCGCGCGCAAGGCGGTGGCCGGCGCGCTGTTCCGGGTCGAGGTGCCGGCACCGACGCCCGCGCACAATGTGGCGCAGGCGATCGACCTGAATGTGGTGTTCGAGGACGAGCATCTGATCGTCATCGAGAAGCCGGCCGGGCTCGTCGTTCATCCTGCCGCGGGCAACCTCGACGGCACCCTGGTCAACGCGCTGCTTCACCACTGCGCGGGGCAATTGTCGGGCATCGGCGGCGTCGCGCGCCCCGGCATCGTCCATCGGATCGACAAGGATACGTCGGGCCTGATGGTCGCGGCCAAGCATGATCGCGCGCATGAGGGGCTGGCCCGCCAGTTCAAGGCGCACAGCATCGACCGCCGTTACAAGGCGATCGCCACCGGGCGGGTCATGCCGGCCAGCGGCACGATCGACGCGCCGCTTGCCCGGTCGCCGCACGACCGCAAGAAGGTCGCGATCGTGTCGGGCGGCAAGCGCGCCGTCACCCATTACCGGCTGCTCCGGCCGCTGCGCGACGCCAGCTTCGTCGAATGCCGGCTGGAAACCGGCCGCACGCATCAGGTGCGCGTCCACATGGCATCGATCGGCCACCCGCTGCTGGGGGATCCGGTCTATGCGCGAAATCGGGGAAACCAGCGCGGATTGCTCGAAACGCTGGGTTTCCGTCGCCAGGCCTTGCACGCGGCGCGGCTGGGGTTCATCCACCCCCTGACAAGTAACGCTTTGGCGTTCGATAGCGAACTGCCTGCTGACATGCAGGAACTGTTCGATAAGCTTCTCGTATGAATATGCGGGGCCGCACACGCGGTTCCGGGAAGGGAGACACGATCATGGCAACCGGCAGCAACGTCCCCGCGACGATCCCCGCGCTCGGCGGCGAGGCGAGCCTCAACCGCTATCTGGCCGAGATCAAGAAATTCCCGATCCTGGCGCCCGAGCAGGAATATATGCTCGCCAAGCGTTTTCAGGAGCATGGCGATCCGGAGGCCGCGGCCCAGCTCGTCACCTCGCACCTGCGCCTCGTGGCCAAGATCGCGATGGGTTATCGCGGCTATGGCCTGCCGGTCAGCGAGCTGATTTCCGAAGGGAATATCGGTCTGATGCAGGGCGTGAAGAAGTTCGAGCCCGATCGCGGCTTCCGCCTCGCCACCTATGCGATGTGGTGGATCCGCGCGAGCATCCAGGAATTCATCCTGCGCTCGTGGAGCCTGGTGAAGATGGGCACCACCGCCGCCCAGAAGAAGCTGTTCTTCAACCTGCGCCGCATGAAGGCCAAGCTCGACGCGTTCGAGGATGGCGACCTGACGCCCGAACACCTCGCCAAGATCGCCAAGGATCTGGGGGTGACCGAGGAAGAGGTCACCAGCATGAACCGGCGCATGTCGATGGGCGGCGACACGTCGTTGAACGTGCCGATGCGCGACGATTCGGAAAGCCAGTGGCAGGACTGGCTGGCCGACGATGCGCCGCTTCAGGACGAACGCGTCGCCGACGCGCAGGAGGCCGATGTCCGCCACGACATGCTGGTCGAGGCGATGGAGAATTTGAACGAGCGCGAACGCTACATTCTGACCGAGCGCCGGCTGACCGACGATCCCAAGACGCTCGAGGAATTGAGCCAGGTCTACGGCGTGTCGCGTGAGCGCGTCCGCCAGATCGAGGTGCGCGCGTTCGAAAAGCTGCAAAAGGCGATGATGCGGCTGGCGGGCGAGAAGCGGTTGCTGACCGCCGGCTGATCGGGCATCACCACGCCGCGATGACGGATCGGGGCGGATCGGGCGCGGGGGCGGTCCCCTTGCGCGAACTGGACATGGACGGAGTCGCCGCCATGCGTGCAGCGCGTCGGGCAAAACGGCCGCGCCGCTCGATCGGGCGGCGCATCGCCGGCTGGCTCGGCCGGCTGGTCTTCGGCTTCGTCCTGGTGTCGGTGCTGCTCGTCCTGCTCTATCGCTTCGTGCCGCCGCCGATCACGCTGACGATGCTCAGCGACGTGATCGCGGGGCATGGCGCGACCAAGAACTGGGTCGCGCTCGACCGCATCGACCCCGACATGCCGCGCGCGGTGATCGCGGGCGAAGATGCCAATTTCTGCGCGCATGGCGGCTTCGATTACAAGGCGATCGCCGCCGCCGCGCTGCGCAATGCCAAGGGCGGTCGCATCCGCGGCGGATCGACGATCAGCCAGCAGACCGCGAAGAACGTGTTCCTGTGGCAGAATGGCGGCTTCTTCCGCAAAGGGCTGGAGGCCTGGTTCACCCTGTTGATCGAGGGCGTGTGGGGCAAGCGCCGGATCATGGAAGTCTATCTGAACGTGGCGGAAACCGGTATCGGCACCTATGGCGTCGACGCGGGCGCACGCCGCTATTTCAAGCACGGCGCGACCAGCCTCACCAAACGCGAGGCCGCCCAGATCGCCGCCGTCCTGCCGCTCCCCAAGAAGCGCGCCGGCATCTCGCCCCGCGGCTTCACCCGCCGCTACGGCAACTCGATCGCCGCACGGATGAACGTCGTGCGCGACGACGGTCTGGACGCCTGCCTGCGTTAGAGCATGATGACTTTGCACTGACTCAACTTGGCGCGCCGGCCCGCCCCGAACGGAAAGCGCCCGATCCGCCATCGGCCGATCGGGCGCTCCTGTTTCAAACGGGCGGCCCGTCGCCGGTCCCGCCTGTCGGCATCGGCTTACTCGCTGGTGAGCTTGTCGCCGGCCTTTTCGGCGGCATCGCCGACCTTCTGCGCGCCTTCGCCGACCGCGGCGGCCGCTTCGGTCACCGCGCGCGTTTCGATATTCTCATTGTCCTGACGCAGCACCAGGAAATAGGCGAGGAAGACCACGCCGATCAGCAGCGCCAACCCGATCAGCACCGTTCCGAACCCGCCGCCGCTGCGATGCTCGACGATCGTGGTCGTGGGCTGGGTGCCCGCGGGGGTGGCGCTGGTGCCCTGAATATCGACGCGTTCCGTGGTCATGTGACGAACTCCTCCAAATTTCCGACGCGGCATCGAACGACGCACGCGTCCCGAAGGTTCCGTCCGCGCAACGGCGCGACCGCGCGCGCGCAGGTCCGGCGGCCGGGCCGGCGTCGAAGAGACTGCTGACAGAACGCTGTCAGGACCGCTGTGGCAAGACGCGATCGCCAACATGAAAGGAAACGGACCCATGCCCGATGTCACGCCCGTCGCGATCGTCTTCACCGAGATTCCGGTTGCGGACGCGCAAAGAGCCTGCAACTTCTATCAGACCCTGTTTGGTGCCCCGCTCATCCATGACGACCAAGGCCCCAACCCCGTCTGGATGTTCCCGCATGGCGCGGAAGGTCACCCCATCGGCCATCTCTATCCCGGCACCCCTGCGCAGCATGGCGCGGGGATGACCGCGCACTTCGCCGTCACCGATGATCTGGGCGACGCGATGGACCGCGTCCGGCGCGGCGGCGGCGAAGTGGTGTCGGAGGTGATCGACATCCCGAGCGGCGCGTTCTTCTACGCGATCGACAGCGAGGGCAACAGCCTGGGGCTGTTCCGGTACAAGCGCTGATGCGACGCGCCGACCGCCTGTTTCAGATCGTCCAGTATCTGCGCGGCGGTCGGCTCGTCACCGCGGCGACGCTCGCCGACCGGCTCGAAGTGTCCGAACGGACGATCTATCGCGACGTCGCCGACCTGAAGAGCACCGGGGTCCCGATCGATGGCGAGCCCGGTGTCGGCTATATCCTGCGCAGCGGCTACGACCTGCCGCCGCTGATGTTCTCGCGCGACGAGGTGGCGGCGCTCGTCGCCGGCATCCGGATGGTCCGGTCCTGGGGCGGCATCGACATGGCGCGCGCCGCGACCGAGGCCCTGGTGAAGATCGAACTTGTCCTGCCCGAGGCAGATCGCAGCCGCGTCGCACGGACCAGCGTCTTCGCGCCGCCCATGGGTCTGGCCCGGGACGTGCGCGACCTGATCGATCTGATCCAGCGCGCGATCGACACGCTCGACATCCTGCGTTTCGACTATCGCGACCGCAATGAGGTGGCGACGTCGCGGCGCGTCCATCCGCTCGGGCTGTGGTTCTGGGGCAAGGTCTGGACGATGGTCGGCTGGTGCGAGACACGCGCCGATTTCCGCATGTTCCGCATCGATCGCATGACCGCGCTGGCCTGCACCGGCGAACGCTTCACGCCCGCCGCCGAACGGTCGCTGGCCGAATGCCTCCGCCAGATCGAGGGGCAGTACGGCCCCCAGCACTGAGCCGAGTAGGCAAAGACGGTTCGGAACCGCGGTCGATCAATCCGGCTCATCCCTTCCCTTCAGGGGAGGGGCTTGAAAGGACCGGCTTGATCGAAAACCGTCTCAGAACGGCAGCTTGAACCCCGGCGGCAGCGGCAGGCCGCTGGTCATCTTCGACATTTCGGTGGCGGATGCCGCATCGGCCTTGGCACGCGCGTCGTTGAACGCGGCGGCGATCAGGTCCTCGACCATGTTCTTTTCCGACGGCTGCAACAGCGACTCGTCGATGTCGACGCCGATCACCCGGCCCTTGGCGCTGGCGCGCACCTTGACCATGCCGCCGCCCGCGGCCCCCTCGACCTCGATCGTGTCCAGATTGGCCTGCGCCTTCTGCAGCTCGTTCTGGACATTCTGCGCCATCGCCATGATTTCATCGAGATTCTTCATCTCAGCCACTCCGTTTGGTGTTGGTCCAGCCGATCAGTTCGGCATCCGGAAATGCTTCAAACGCGGCGGCGACCACGGGGGATGCCAGCACCGCCGCCTTTTCGTCGACCTGACGCCGCTCCTCCAGCTCGCGCAGCGTCGCGCCGCCTTCCTCGCGTCCGACCGTGATCGTCCACGCCGTCCCGGTCAGCTCGCGCAGCGCGGCCGCCAGGTCGCGGCTGAACTCGGCCGGCAAGGGCCGGGCGCCGCTCATCTCCAGCGCGGGCGGCGCACAGCGGATCGGCCGCACCAGGTTGCGCACCTGCGCCTCCAGATGATGGCGATTGTGCCGCCCCAGCAGCTCGGCGATTTCCACAACCGACTGAGGCAAGGCCGCTGCCGGGGCCGGCTCGGGACTTGCTGCCACGGGTGCCGGGGCGGACACCGCTACCGGCCCGCCGGCCGCCAACTGACGCGCCAGCTCGCCCGGATCGGGCAAAGATGCGGCATGGATGACGCGCAACAGCGCCATCTCGCACGCCTCGATCGGCATGGCGGCGTGTGCCACCTCGTCATGGCCGCGCAGCAGCAGCTGCCACAGCCGGTGCAGCGCCGGAAAGGACAGCTTCTCCGCCCAGCCCTCGAACGCCGCGCGCTCCTCGCGCGACACGCCCGCGCCCAGGTCCGCGCCGATCCGGGTCAGCGTGACCGCGTGCACCGTCTCCAGCAGCGTGCGCAGCACCGCGACCGGGTCGACGCCCAGATCATATTGATCGCGCAGCCCCGCCAGCGCACCCGCCGCATCGCCGGTGATGACGCGTTCGAACAGCGTCCGGATCGCGCCGCGATCGGACAGGCCCAGCATCGCGCGCACCGCGTCGGCGCGCACGCCGCTGCCGTCCATGTCGGCATGCGCGATCGCCTGGTCAAGGATCGACAGCCCGTCGCGCGCTGACCCCTCTGCCGCGCGCGCGATCAGCGCGAGTGCCTCGGGCTCGGCCTCGAACCCCTCGGCGCGCGCGATCTCGGTGAAATGCGCAGCCAGCAATTCGGCCGGGATCCGGCGCAGGTCGAACCGCTGGCATCGCGACAGCACCGTCACCGGCACCTTGTTCACCTCGGTCGTCGCGAACAGGAACTTCACATGCCCCGGCGGCTCTTCCAGAGTCTTCAGGATCGCGTTGAACGCTTCCTTGGTGAACATGTGAACTTCGTCGATGATGTGAATCTTGTACCGCGCGCTGACAGCAGCATAGCGCACCCCCTCCACAATCTCGCGCACGTCGTCGATGCCGCGATTGCTGGCGGCGTCCATCTCGATCACGTCGATATGGCGCCCCTCGGCGATGGCGCGGCACGGCTCGCACACCCCGCACGGATCGATCGTCGGCCCGCCCTGCCCGTCCGGCCCGATGCAGTTCAGCGCCTTGGCGATCAGCCGCGCGGTCGATGTCTTGCCGACCCCGCGCACCCCGGTCAGCAGAAACGCGTGCGCAAGCCGGTCGCGCTTGATCGCGTTGGCCAGCGTCGTGACCATCGCGTCCTGGCCGATCAGCGCGCTGAACGTCTGCGGCCGGTATTTTCGCGCGAGCACGCGATAGGCCTCGGCCTTTTTGGGCTGGGGCGGCTCGCCCAGATCGAATCCGTCTTCCATGGCCCTTCCGTCCTAGCCGGTCGCAGCGAGCGTGTCGAAGGGGACCGCCCATTGTTGATCGCAGGGATCTGACGGGCCACTCAAACCGACGACCGCCACGTGCTCGTCGTCACCCCGGCCTTGTGCCGGGGTCCACCACGCCGCCGCGCATTTCTTTGGATAATCGGTGCGCACGCGTGCAGCTCCAGATGTTGAACACACCCAGCCCCCAACCGTCACCCCGGGTGACGGCTCGATCAGGCTTCCGCAGCAACCAAAGGTCATGAGGGTGGGAGCCGGAACGACCCGGGACGAAATCGTTACGGCTGCTTCCTTCCGGACCTGACCGGGTTGGCGACGATCCCGTCCGCCCGACTCCCGCGCGCCATATGGGCCAAGCCGCCCCGCGACGCAAGGTTCGCGCGGACGGCGGCTCACCCGCGCCCGAACACGTCGCCCACCAGCCCGCCGATCCGCGCCATCGCCGCGTCGGCGCGTTCCGCCGCGAGCCCCGGCGCGTCGATATAGACCGCGATCAGGATCGGCTTGCGCCCGCCCGGCGGCCAGGTGATGGCGATGTCGTTATACTGGCCCGCGCCGCTCGTCCCGGTCTTGTCGCCCGTCCGCCAGCCCTTGGGCAATCCGGCGCGCAGCCGCTTCGCGCCGGTCTGGCTCGCCACCATCCACTCGATCAGCCGCCCGCGCGAGACCGGCTGGAGCGCCTCGCCGATCAACAGCCGCTCCATCAGCATCGTCATCGCCAGCGGCGTGGTGGTGTCGCGCGGGTCCTCGCGGCGAAAGATGTTGAGCGTCGGCTCGTCGCGGTCGAGCCGGCTCAGCCGGTCGCCATGCGCGCGGAAAAAGCGCGTCAGCCCCGCCGGCCCGCCGATCTGCGGCAGCAGAAGATTCGCGGCGCTGTTGTCGCTCAGCACCACCGCCGCCTCGCACAGCTCGAGCACGCTCATCTGCCCCGCCGCTAGGTTGGCACGCACCGCCGGCGCGTAATCGAGCAGGTCGGCCTCCGAATAGCGGATCATCCGATTGAGCGGCAGCTGGCTCATGTCCGCGCGCGCCAGGATCGCGGCGGCCAGCGGCAGCTTGAAGGTCGAACACAGCGGATAGCGCGTGTCCGGGTCGATCCCCAGCCGCCAGCCGCGCCCGGTGTCGAACACCGACACGCCCAGCCGCCCGCCGATCTCCGCCGTGATGTCGCCCAGCATGTCGCGCGCCTGGGCGTGAAGCGCGCGCGGCAGCAGCATCGCGGCACCCGCACCGATTCCGGCGGCGACGACCGCGCGGCGTGAAACCTCCGCCATGCGTCAGCGCCCCTGCATGTTGCGGTGCGCGGGCGGCATCCGCACCGTCATGCCGTCCATCGTCGCGTCGAGCATGATCTGGCACGCCAGCCGGCTGTGCCGCGTCGCGCCGACCGCCAGGTCGAGCATGTCCTCCTCTTCCTCGCGCGCGGGCGGCAGGCGGTCGAAATCCTCCGCCGCGATCAGCACGTGGCACGTCGAACAGGCCATCTGGCCCTCGCACGTGCCCTCCAGCGGTTGGCCGTCGGCCTGGGCCACGTCGAGCAGCACCGCGCCCGGCTCGGCGCTGACCTCGCGCACCGCGCCGCCGTCGGCGCTGACGAAGCGCACGCGGATCATGCCGCCACCCGCTGGGCGCGCGCGGCGCTGTCGATCCGGTCGATCGCGGCCATCATTTCCTCCTCCGTCGTGTATCGGCCAAAGCCCAGGCGGATCGACGCGCGCGCCTCGCCTTCGCTCAGCCCGATCGCGCGCAGCACATGGCTCGCCCGGCCCGATCCGCTGGCGCACGCCGAGCCGGCCGAAAACGCGATGTCGCGCAGCTCGCTCATCAGCCGCGCGACGTCGAGCCCCGCGCGCCGCAGATTGAGGTTGCCGCGATAACGATGGTCGCGCGACCCGTTGAGCACCCATTCCGGCCCCAGCCGCGCCAGCGCCATCTCCGCCAGCCGCGCGACATGCGCCGCGTCGGCGTCCATCTGCGCGCGCGCCAGCCGTGCCGCCGCGCCGAACCCAGCGCACAATGCCGGCGACAAGGTGCCCGACCGTCCCGCCTTTTCCTGCCCGCCGCCATGCATCAGCGGCGCGAGCTCGACGCCGTCGCGCACCCACAGCGCGCCGATGCCCTTCGGCCCATGAATCTTGTGCGCCGAAATCGCGATCAGGTCGGGCCCCTCCGGCACCGCAATCCGGCCATAGCCCTGCACCGCGTCGCACAGGAACAGCGCGCCCGCGTCATGCGCGATTCCCGCCAGTTCGGCGATCGGCTGGATCGTCCCGATCTCGTTGTTGACCAGCATCGCGGCGACCAGGGCGGTGCCCGGCTCGATCATCGCGCGCGCGAGCTTCAGGTCGATGCGCCCGTCCGCGCCGACGCCCAGGACCGTCGTGCCCGCGCCGGCCGCGTGCACTGTGTCCAGCACCGCGGCATGCTCGCTCGCCCAGGTGACGACGCCCCCCGGCCCGACCCCCTTGATCGCCCAGTTGAGCGCCTCGGTCGCGCCGCTGGTGAAGCTCACCGTGCCGCCCGGCGGCAACAGCGCGGCGATGTCGGCGCGCGCCGCCTCGACCGCCGCCTTCGCCGCCCGGCCGGGTGCGTGCGCGGAATGCGGGTTGGCGTGCTGCTGCGCGAGCCACGGCAGCATCGCCCCCAGCGCCTCGGGCGCGAGCGGCGTCGTCGCCTGATAGTCGAGATAGGTCACGCGATCATCTCGCCCGCGGTCGGGCCGTGCGCGATCTCCTCGGCGATCGTCGTCCAGGTCGCGACCAGCGCATCGACATCCTCGGCGGTCGTCGACCGGCCGAAGCTGATCCGGATCACCTCGTCCGCCAGGTCGGCGTCGATGCCCATATGCGCCAGCACATGGCTGGGCCGCATGCTGCCTGACGAGCACGCGCTGCCCGCCGACACCGCAAACCCCGCCACGTCGAACCGGATCAGCTGTACCGCCGCCTTCGCCCCCGGCATCCGGTACGCGCCGACCAACGGGCTGCGCCGCGCTTCCTCGGCGATCACCTCGCCGCCCGCCTCGACGATCGCGTCCTCCATCCGCTCGCGCAGCTCGGCGAGCGTGTCGAGGTCCTCCGGCGCCTCCAGCGCCGCCGCGAACCCCACCGCGCCCGGCACATTCTCGGTCCCCCCGCGATAGCCGCGCTCCTGCCCGCCGCTCGGCAGCAGCTGCGCCAGGTCGCGCACCAGCAGCGCGCCGACCCCGGGCGGCCCGCCGCGCTTGTGCGCCGACACCGCGATCAGGTCGGCGTGGTCCTGCGGCCGGTCGCCGTCGTCCCAATGCGCCGGCATCTGCGCCGCATCGACGAACAGGACGCCGCCCGCCGCCTTCACGCGCTCGGCGATCGCCGCGATCGGCTGCAGCACCCCGGTCTCGCTGTTGCCCCATTGCACGCACACCAGCGCCGGCGCGGTGGCGCGCGCCAGTTCCTCGGTCAGCACGTCCAGGTCGATCTCGCCATCGGGGTCGACGCGCAGCCGCACCGCATCGCCCGCGACGCGCAGCACCGCGTCATGCTCGGTCGCGCCGACCATCCGGCTGGCAACCTGTGCCCGGCCGATACCGATCGCGATCGCCTCGGTCGCGCCGCTGGTGAAGATCACCTCGCCCGGCCAGCCATAGCCGCGCGCGATTGCGGCCCGCGCCGCCTCGATCGCGGCGCGCGCGGCGCGGCCTTCGCCATGGGGAGAGGACGGGTTGGCCCAGTCGCCGATCGCGGCGATCACCGCGTCGCGCGCCGCCGGCACCATTGGCGTGGTCGCCGCATGATCGAAATATCGACGATCGCTCAACTTCGGCTCCAATGATTGCGCGGCTGCGCCTGGCGTCTATATAGCCGTGCAATCCATCCGCGCCAGCGCGGTTCCCGCTTGCAAGACAGGTCAGCGTCCAGCCCCATGCCCGAAGTCATTTTCCCCGGTCCCGAAGGTCGTCTCGAGGGCCGTTTCGCGCCCGCCCCGCGTCCGCGCGCGCCCGTCGCGATGATCCTGCACCCGCATCCCCAGTCGGGGGGCACGATGAACAACCGCATCGTCCAGGATCTCTACAAGACGTTCCAGCGCCGCGGTTTCGCCACGCTACGCTTCAACTTCCGCGGCGTCGGCAAGAGCCAGGGCGTGTTCGACAACGGCATCGGCGAGCTGTCGGACGCCGCCGCCGCGCTCGACTGGGTGCAGAGCTTTCACCCGGAGGCGCAGACCACCTGGGTCGCGGGCTTCAGCTTCGGCGCATGGATCGGCATGCAGCTGCTGATGCGCCGGCCCGAAATCCGCGGCTTCATCTCGATCGCGCCGCCGGCCAACATGTACGACTTCACCTTCCTCGCGCCCTGCCCCAGCTCGGGCATCATCATCCAGGGCGACGCCGACGAAGTCGTGACGCCCAGCGCGACGCAGAAGTTGGTCGACAAGCTGCGCACGCAAAAGCACATCACCATTCACCACGACACCATCCCCGGCGCCAACCATTTCTTTGAACATGAAATGGATCAGCTCATGGGCAGCGTGGACAAGTATCTCGACATGCGTCTCGACCCGAACTCGCCGATCCGTTGATCGTCGCAGCGGATTAGCAGAAGCTAATCCGCATCTCGGCGACGATCACGGCCGGCGGCGCAACGCGCCGACCGACGGCACGGGCTTCGCCCGTGCCGGTGCCCGCCTCGTCACACCGTCCAGATAAGCACATTGCCCAGCATCACCGCCGCCGCCGCAAGCATCAGCCCGCCCTTGCGCCAATCGCCGCGCCGGATCAGCACCACCGCACCGATCGTCAGCGCAAAGACGGCGATCATCATCACCGCCAGCGCGGCGGATGCGATAGCGGGCAACTCGTTCATCGCGCGTCGTTCCTGTCGATTGCTTGGCGTCGGGCTCACGACTAGCCGCGCCCGCCCCGCTTGCGAAGCCATTGCCGCATCGACCGGCCAGTCCTAACACCCCCGCATGGCCGAACACGACCCGTTGCACTGCGCCGAATGCCCGGTCCGCGACATCGCGGTCTGCGCGGGGATGGGCGAAGCGGAGCGCCGCGACCTGGCGCGGCTGGGCCGGCGGCGGCGCTTTGCGCGCGGGCGGACGATATTCGCGGCCGGGGATGACAGCATCGCCTGCGCGACATTGGTCAGCGGCACGCTCAAGCTTGCGCGCATCGACGCACAGGGGACCGAACGGATGCTCGGGCTGGTCTATCCCGCCGGCTTCCTCGCCCGGCTGTTCGCGCCGACGCTCGACAGCAGCGCCATCGCCCTCACCGATGTCGAACTCTGCCTGTTCGCGCGCAGCGATGTCGAGCGCGAAATGCACGCGCATTCCGGGTTTATGGCGCGGGTGCTCGCCGCGACGACCGATCAGCTGGCCCAGTCGCACGCGCTGATCGAGCTGATCGGGCGCAATGATGCGCGCGCACGGCTGGCGGGACTGCTGTGCCTGCTCGTCGATCAGCATTGCGACGGTCCGGCAGATAACGGCCTGCGGCTCGAACTGCCGCTCGGGCGTGGCGACATTGCCGCACTGCTCGGCACCACGATCGAGACGATCAGCCGCCAGATCGGCGCGCTCGAAGCCGAAGGCATCGTCCGCCGTGACGGTTTGCGGCACCTGGTCATTTGCGATGTCGGCATGTTGCACCGGGCGGCTGGCCTGGGTTGATGGCCAGCCGCCCGGCGTCGCATGCAGCGCGGGTTGCTGCACGCCGTCCCGTTTTTACAACGTCGCCACGATCACCGCGACGGCGACGCCCCAACCGACCATCAACAGCAACAGGGTGAAAATCTGCGCCAGCGCCGCGCCGGCGGTCGCGTGGCCGCTGCCGGTCATCACGCCTTCGCGCATGAAATCGTGCCAGCCCTGCGGCGTGCCCGGTTTGTCGCCGGTGACGCGCGCCCAGCAGATCGGCAGCGCAAAGAACATCACCAGGAACACGCCGAAAATGGCGAACGGGATCACCAGCTCCGGCCCCATGAACGTCGCGCCCATGATGCCGAGATAGGCCGCAAAGCATCCGAAGATGCCGGCAAAGATCGCCGGGTGCAGGTCAAAGCTGCGCTGTGCCCGATCGGGGACGGGCGGCACCTGCGGCTGGGGCGGCGCGACGATCAGGTCGGCCTGGGCAAAGACGGCTTTGGGATGGTGCTGGGTCATGGGACGCCTCCTCTTGTTGGAAGCGGCCTAGCGTCGGCGCGGCCGTACCGCTTTGACGACCGTCAAATCGTCTCGTGCGCGCGCTGCATGATTTCGCCCGCCAGCACCCCGGCATAGGCATCGGGATCGACGTTGCCGCCCGACAGGATCACCAGCATCCCCGGCTCGACCGGGACCTGTCCGCCGAGCAGCGCGGCGAGCGCGACCGCGCCACCCGGCTCGACCACCAGCCGCAGGTGGCGCGCTGCCCAGCGTTGCGCCTCGCGGACCTGCATTTCGCTGACGGCGACGCCGGTCGCGCCGCGCCGTGCCAGCACCTCGAACGTCAGCGGGCTGACTTCCTTGGTCTGGAGCGAATCGCACGCGGTCGGCGGGGCATCGGCCCCGACCGGCTCGATCCAGCCCGCGTCGAGCGAACGGCGCATGTCGTCCCATCCTTCGGGCTCGACCACGGTCACCCGCGCGTCGGGCAGCGCGAGCGCCAGCCCGGCCGCCAGCCCGCCGCCGCCGCATGGCGTGACGACATGCGCGGGCAGGCCCAGGCCCATCGCGCGCATCTGTTCCGCCGCCTCGATCCCCGCGCTGCCCTGTCCCTCGATCACCCACGGATCGTCGAAGCTCGGCACCAGCACCGCACCGCGCGAATGGGCCAGGTGCGCGGCGATCTTCTCGCGGCTTTCGGTCGCGCGATCGTAATCGACCACTTCGGCCCCCATCGCCAGCGTCGACTCGCGCTTCACGCGCGGCGCATCGGCGGGCATCACGATCACCGCCGGCATGCCCAGCCGGCGCGCGGCCCAGGCGACGCCCTGGGCATGATTGCCCGAGGAGAAGGCGACGACCCCGCGGGCGCGCTGCGCGGGTTCGATCGCGGTCAGCCGGTGCCATGCGCCGCGCAGCTTGAACGCCCCCATCGGCTGCAGCGATTCGGCCTTGAACGTGACGGCCACGCCCTTGATTTCATGGACGAAGATCGGGGTCGGCGGGACCACCGCCGCCAGCTTGGCCGCCGCGTCGCGGACCCCTGCGCGGGTGGGCTGTCGCAAAATCGTCACAAATGATCCTCGGCTGGCGTTCCGGGGTCCAAAAACGCTTTACACACCCCCGGGTCAACCCTATGTGGCGCTTCCGCTGCCCCATGGGACTTCCAACCGCAAGGCAGCTTTTTGTCACCGTATGCCGAAAGGCAATTGGAGGTCCCTTGAATTGGCCAAGCACCATAGCGCGCTGGGGTTAGCGATTCCCCATTCGATTGCCGTTCGCGGCATCGACATCGCAAATCGTGCGCCGGTTCAGCCGGTCACGCTTGTTCGCCCGCACGCCGCCCGTCGTGCGGCCCGTTACTTCGTCGAGAAGTTTCCGGGCCGGTCGATGTATGCGGTGAAGGCGAACCCGTCGCCCGACCTGATCCGCATCCTGTTCGATGCCGGCATCACCCATTTCGACGTCGCGTCGATCGGTGAGGTGCGTCTGGTCGCGGGCGTCGCGCCCGAGGCGACCCTGTGCTTCATGCACCCGGTCAAGGCGCCCGAGGCGATCCGCGAAGCCTATTTCACGCATGGCGTGCGCGTCTTCTCGCTCGATTCGATGGAGGAGCTGGACAAGATCGTCCGCGCGACCACCGACGAAGCCGGCAACGCCGCGACCGACCTCACGCTGTGCGTGCGGCTGCGCGTGTCGTCCGACCATTCGAAGCTCAGCCTCGCGTCGAAGTTCGGCGTCGGCCAGGGCGACACCCGCGTGCTGCTGATGGCCGCGCGCCAGGCGGCGGACGCGCTCGGCATCTGCTTCCATGTCGGCAGCCAGGCGATGAGCCCGGAGGCCTATGCCAACGCGATGGAGCGTGTGCGCATCGCGATCGTCGATGCCGGCGTCACCGTCGACGTGGTCGATGTCGGCGGGGGCTTCCCGTCGAGCTATCCGGGCATGGAACCGCCGCCGCTCGACCGTTATTTCGCGACCATCCACCGCGCCTTTGAAAGCCTGCCGATCAGCTACTCGGCGGAATTGTGGGCGGAACCGGGCCGCGCCTTGTGCGCCGAATACAGCTCGATCGTCGTGCGCGTCGAACAGCGCCGCGGGGACGAGCTCTACATCAACGACGGGGCCTATGGCGCGTTGTTCGATGCGGCGCATCTCGGCTGGCGCTTCCCCGTTCGTCTGCTGCGCGAGCCGGATTCGAATGCGCGCGACATGGCGTTCAGCTTCTACGGGCCCACCTGCGACGATCTCGATCACATGACGGGTCCGTTCATGCTGCCCGCCGACGTGCGCGCCGGCGACTATCTGGAGGTCGGCATGCTCGGCGCGTATGGCGCGGCGATGCGCACCGCATTCAACGGCTTCGGTGCCGGCGACACGGTGGTCGTCGACGACGAACCGATGACCAGCCTTTACGTCGAGGATGAAGCCGCGCCGATGGTGGCGTCGAACGTCTTCAGCCTGTAACGCAGATCCATCAACGTCGCCCCGGCGAAGGGTTCCCATCAAAGTCGTACTTTGATGGGATCCCGATGGCCGGGGCCGTTAGCCATTCCTGGATTGCCAGCCGATCCGGGACCGTTGGCGATCGCTGTGCCACGAACTTAGCGGCCCCGGCCTGCGCCGGGGCGACGCTGTTTGATAGGGAATGACCATGACCGACACCCTCACCGCCCCCGTCAACGACCAGCGCAAGGCCGAACTGCTCGCGCATCAGGTCGAGCATGTCGACATCCGCAGCTTCGACGCGCGCCCGATCATCGAATCGATGGGCAAGATGAGCTTCACCAGCCGCGACCTCGCGCGCGCGACCGGCATCTACAACATGATGCTCGAGGATCCCGACTGCACCATCTTCCTGGTCATCGCCGGCTCGACCAGCGCGGGCGGCTGCATGGACCTCTATGCCGAACTCGTGCGCTCCAACATGGTCGACGCGGTGGTCGCGACCGGGGCCAGCATCGTCGACATGGATTTCTTCGAAGGGCTCGGCCACAAGCATTATCAGGCGCGCGAGATCCCTGACGACAACACGCTGCGCTCGCTCTACATCGACCGCATCTACGACACCTATATCGACGAAGAGCAGCTCCAGGACTGCGACCACACCATCGGTCGCATCGCCGACAGCCTCGATCCGCGCGGCTATTCCAGCCGCGAGTTCATCGCCGCGATGGGCAAGTACCTCGTCGAGCACGGCAAGAAGGACAACAGCCTGGTCAAGCTCGCCTATGAGCATGACGTGCCGATCTTCTGCCCGGCATTCGTCGACTCCTCCGCCGGGTTCGGCCTGGTCAAGCACCAGGTCGAGCGGATGAAGGAAGGCAAGCCCTACATGATGCTCGACGCGATCGCCGACTTCCGCGAGCTGACCGACATCAAGATCGCGGCCGGCGCCTCGGGCCTGCTGATGATCGGCGGCGGGGTCCCTAAGAACTTCATCCAGGACACCGTCGTCTGCGCCGAGATTCTGGGTCACGACGATGTCGAGATGCACAAATACGCCGTGCAGATCACCGTCGCCGACGTGCGTGATGGTGCGTGCTCATCCTCGACGCTTCAGGAAGCGGCGAGCTGGGGCAAGGTCCAGACCGTGCACGAACAGATGGTCTTTGCCGAAGCCGGCAGCGTCATGCCGCTCCTCGCCAGCGACGCCTGGCACCGCGGCGCGTGGAAGAACCGCCCTAAGCGCGGCTGGGCCAAGCTGTTCGCCTGATCGCGCGACGCTCAAGCCCCTCCCGTTCAGGGGAGGGGTTCGGGTGGGGCCTGTCCGGATCGACGAACCCCACCGAAATCAGCGCAAACCGTCACCCCGGCCTCGTGCCGGGGTCCACGGCGCAGCAGTCACAGCGCCATCGGCGTACTCCTCCATCGCGTCGCCCCGGGCTTGACCCGGGGTCCCGCTGATTCTCGCGCCGGAACAGGCAGCGAGGCCCCGGGTCAAGCCCCGGGGCGACGGCAAACATGTTATCGGTGTCCGCTCATCCTGAGTGGCAACTGCGCCTGGCGAGGCCTGTCCTGAGCACCTGCCCCGGCAGGCAGTCGAAGGGGCGCTATCGAAGGACCCGCACCCCCACCCCCAAACCCCGTTGCAATCCGCAACGCATCCCGCCACGCTGCCCCCGAACACAAGGGGGGAGCATCACCATGACCAGCCACAGCCCGATCCTCGCGCCCGTCGTCGCGCTCGCCGCGTGGACGCTCGTGATGTGGGGATGGATGTACGTCCGCCGCATCCCGGCGATGCGCCGCGCCGGCATCGATGCCACCACGCTGGTCGGCGGCACCGGCGCGGACCTGCGCCAGCGGCTGGACGCACGCGCCGGCTGGCCCGCCGACAATTACAACCATCTGCTCGAACAGCCGACGATCTTCTATGCGGTGGCGATCGTGCTGGCGCTGACCGGCTGGGGCGGCGGGTTCAACCTCGCGCTTGCCTGGGCCTATGTCGCGCTGCGCATCGCCCACAGCCTCGTCCAGGTAACGACGAACCGGGTCATCGTCCGCTTCGCGTTGTTCGCGCTCGCCACGCTGGCGCTGGTCGCGCTGACGCTCCACGCGGCGATCGCGGTGTTTTGAGGGGGGATGGATAGCGGCTCAGCGCCCTAGTTTCGGACGTTCGGCGGCAATCCCAGCGATCCCGAAAGCCGCCGTTCGTTCAGATTACGATCCTCGATAATCGCAGTGGCGCGTTAACAGCTGCTTGTGCATTGTGTCGCCGTGGCAGGGATAAACCCCGAGATCCTGATCTGGGCACGCAAGACCGCTGGTCTTGATCTGGAGACGGCTGCCCGCAAGATACAGCTCAACGCGGCGCGCGGCTTGTCCGGGGCGGAGCGGCTGGCAGCTATTGAAGCCGGCGACGTGGTGCCTAGCGCGCCGCTGCTTCGCCGGATGGCTGATAGGTATCACCGCCCGATCCTGACCTTCTACCTGCCGAAGGTGCCTGCACCGCCGGAGTTGGGGCAAGATTTTCGCACGCTGCCGGATCAGGGCGACGAATCCAACGTGTTGCTCGCGACCTTGCTACGCGACGTCAAGGCGAGGCAGGCGCTCGTGCGTGAAACGCTTGAGGACGATGACGACGCCGTCGAGGTCGAACTCGTCGGCTCCGCCAAAGGAATCCGAGACGCCGCCGGCCTCGGTGCCGCGATCGCCCGCGCGATAGGCTTCGACCGAGCTGTATACCGCGCGCACGCTAAGAATGACGAGGCGTTCGCGTATCTCCGCACGCTCGTGGAGGCCAAGGGTGTTTTCGTCCTGCTGGCGGGTGACTGTGGGCACTGGTCCACCGCGATCGAAGTTGGCATCTTCCGTGGCTTCGCGATTGCCGACCGCCTGGCGCCCTTCATCGTGATCAACGATCAGGACGCCAAGGCCGCTTGGGCGTTCACCCTGCTGCACGAGCTGGCCCACCTCCTTCTCGGTGAGACAGGTGTCAGCGGCGGGGCGCCGGCGGCTGGGGTTGAGCAGTTGTGCAATGATGCTGCTGCAGCCGTGCTGGTCGACCGCACCGAGGTTGTCGATCTGCAGCGGCTCCTGCGCGGGGCCGACGGCGACATCAAGGTGATCGGCACGTTCGCCGATCAAGCGCGCATTAGCCAGTCTATGGTTGCCTATCAGTTGTTCCGCGTCGGCGTGATCGACGAGGGTCGCTGGACCGAGCTGCGCGACACGTTCCGCCGCCTTTGGGTCGCACAGAAGGACCGTGAGCGCGAACGGAACCGCAACAAGGACGGTGGTCCCAACTGGTATGTCGTGCGCCGGCACCGGCTCGGCTCGGCGATCCTAGAGGTCGCACGGCAGGGAATGGCCGATGGCTCCCTAACGCCGACGCGCGCGGCGAGGATGCTGGGGGTGAAGCCGATGAACGTCTATCCGCTTCTCGCTGAACCGCGGCGGGCGACGGCCTGATGCTCTACCTGCTGGATGCTAATGCGCTGATCACCGCGCATAACACTTGGTACGGACACAGGCGCGTCCCCGAGTTCTGGCGCTGGCTGCTCCATCATGGCGAAGCGGGCACAATCAAGATGCCGCAGGAAATTTACGCTGAGGTCGAGGCCGGCAAGGACGAGCTGGCGGCATGGATGCACAACGCGGCGACGAAGAAGGCGCTGATGCTTACCGAGGGCAGCGACCTGGATGCGGTTCAGATCGTGCTGGCTCGCTATGGTGACCCGCTGACTGAAGATGACATGATCACGATCGGGCAGGATCCGTTCTTGATCGCAGCGGCCGTCGGGGACGCCGATCGGTGCGTCGTCACCGCCGAAGTGTCGAAGCCGAAGAGGACCGGCGCACGTCGACATGTCCCTGACGTCTGTGGCGATTGCGGCGTCAATTGGATTAGCCCGGTCGAGTTCATCGCCGAGCTCGACTTCTCGACCGATTGGGACGCTATCGAGAAGCTGACGGGATAATTCTGCAACCTAATAGCAAATTGCGGAGGTGGGGTCTGGCCAAGGTCGATTACGACGGGTTCGCGGGCATTCACCGAATGGCTCAAGCAGAGGCGACGGTCGACCAGCGCGCGGCCGTCATCCTGACATTTCACGCCGCCCTTGAGCGCGAGATCGACGTCGTTTTGGCTGCCCTCCTACCCCGGCCCGACAAGCTCAAGAAGGGCTTCGGTTTCGCAAATAAGATCGACGTCTTGGCGGCCGCATGGAAGGGCGACCCAGAGGCCGGGGACCGACTGCATCTTGTGCTGCGACGGTTCAACGACCTGCGCAATTCGGTCGCCCACGGGGACACGATCGAGGAAGTCGAACGCTGGCTGACGAAGCTGCTGGACGCCTACTGCGCCATCGATCCTGACGTCGATGTGCACGTTGAGATCGGCGAAATGGCGCAGGGCATCTGCAGCTTCATGGCGGACGGTCCGACCCCACGCGAGATTGTCAAAGTCGCCGAGGCACTCGAGCAATTGGTCAACGTCACGATGCCTGCGGCGCTGACGTTTCGGGTCTCCGATGAACGCCGCGCGAGGATGGAATAGCTTGGACTAGTAACAGCGTAGCAGGTCTCGTCATTCGAGCAGCCCACTTCGGCAAATCAAACATCCCCGCAGTGCTCCTAGGCTGCCGGACCTATTCGAAAATAGCCGTGCCCGGCCAGCAATCCAACGACGGCAGTTATCATAGGGCAACTGCCTCAAAGCTGCCTGTCCCCAAGCGGCCCAAAACCGGACACCCACCCCCTGTCCTACACCCCGCACCCCATGCCATCCTCCCCGCATGGCGCACCTCGTCCCCTCCTCCGCGACTCCGGCGCTCCGCTCCGCGCACGCCCGCCCGCAATCGCGCACAGCCCGCAACTTCCGCAACTTCGCGCCACCCCGGCACCCCGCCGACAGTGTCAACCCAGTGTCAACTTCCGCCGCCGCGTCCCGCCACTCATGCGCTGCTTCCACCCGTCGCACCGCGCTGCCGCTTCGCCGCACCCACAGCAAATCTTTATTGCCCACTAAATTGATAGGAATATGTTTGCGGCGGGTGGTGGCGCGGCCCGGTGCGTCCCCCTAGAGCGTTTCCGGCCGCGCCATCGCCTTCCTCGCAGCGGAGTTGGCAGCATGGGCAGTTTCTCGCATCTCGACGACACCTCGCCGATCGTTCTGACCGTTCCCGGCCTTGGCGGATCGGGCCCGTCGCATTGGCAGACGCTGTGGGAGGAATCCCGGCCCGACGTGCATCGCGTTGAGCTGGGCATGTGGAACACGCCGCACCGCAACGCCTGGGTGACGCGGCTCGACCAGGCGATCCGCACGGCCCAGGCGCCGGTGGTGCTCGCCGCGCACAGCCTGGGCTGCCTCGCGGTCGCCTGGTGGGCGGCGCTGTCGCCCCAGCCTTATGGCGCGCCGGTCGCCGGTGCCCTGCTGGTCGCGCCGGCGGATGTCGACCGCGCCGATGCGCCGCCGTCGCTCGGTGCCTTTGCCCCCGCCCCGCGCCAGCCGTTGCCCTTTCCGTCGATCCTGATCGCCAGCAGCGACGATCCCTGGATCTCGATCGAGCGCGCGCACAGCCTGGCGGTCGATTGGGGCAGCCACTTCGTCGATGCCGGGTCCCAGGGGCACCTGAACGCCGACAGCGGCATCGGCTGGTGGACGGAGGGTCAGGCGCTGCTCGACCGCGTGATCGACGCCGCCGCCGATCGCCATGGC
>NZ_LSKG01000171.1:0-2103 GCF_001557005.1 Sphingomonas sp. CCH15-F11
CCCCACCCGCCCGCGCAGCTGGTGCAACTGCGCCAGGCCAAAGCGGTCCGCCGCCTCGATGACGATCAACGTCGCATTGGGCACGTCCACCCCCACCTCGATCACCGTCGTCGCGACCAGCACGCCCAATTGGCCCGCGGCAAAGCGCGTCATCACCGCGTCCTTGTCCGCCGGCTTCATCCGCCCGTGGATCAGCCCCACCCGGTCACCGAACCGCGCACGCAGCGCTTCCGCCCGCGCCTCGGCGGCGGCTAGGTCGCTCTTCTCGCTCTCCTCGACCAGCGGGCACACCCAATAGGCCTGGCCGCCGCCGGACAGATGCCGTGCCAGCCCATCGACGACATCGCCGATGCGGTCCTCGCTGATCACGCTGGTCTGAATCGGCTCGCGGCCCGCCGGCATCTCGTCCAGTCGGCTGACATCCATCTCGCCATATTGGGCGAGCGTCAGCGTGCGCGGGATCGGCGTCGCGGTCATCACCAGGAGGTGCGGCGGCCGCTCTGCCTTGGCCTGCAGCATCATGCGCTGGGCGACGCCGAAGCGGTGCTGCTCGTCCACCACCACCAGCCCCAGATCCTTGTAGCGCACCGCGTCCTGAAAGATCGCATGTGTGCCGACCAAGATGTCGATCGACCCGTCGGCAAGCCCCATCAGCGTCGCCTCGCGCGCCCGCCCCTTGTCGCGCCCAGTCAGCACGGCAACGTGGATGCCAAGGCCCGACAGCATCCGGCTGAGCGTATCGTAGTGCTGGCGCGCCAGGATCTCCGTCGGCGCCAGCATCGCCCCCTGCGCGCCCGCCTCGACCGCGATCAGCAGCGCCATGATCGCGACCAAGGTCTTGCCCGATCCGACATCGCCCTGCAGCAGCCGCAGCATCGGCTGGGTCTGTGCCAGATCGCCCTCGATCTCCGCGATCGTGCGCGCCTGTGCGCCGGTCGGCGCATAGGGCAGGTCGAGCCGCGCGCGCAGTCGCCCGTCGCCGGCCAGTGCACGCCCCCGCTTCGCCCGCGCCGCACCGCGCACCAGCATCAGCGCCAGCTGATTGGCGAACACCTCGTCATAGGCCAGCCGCTCGCGCGCCTTTGCATCCGCCGGGTCGGCATGGATGCGCGCGACTGCCTCGCGCCAGCCGGGCCAGCCGCGCTGGTCCTTCAGGCCAGGCTCGATCCATTCGGGAAGCACCGGCGCGCGGCCGATCGCCTGTTCGGCAAGCTGGGCGATCCGGCGCGACGTGATCCCCTCCGACATCGGATAAACCGCCTCGCGCATCGCCAGCGCGCCGACATCGTCGGGATCGCCGACATAGTCGGGGTGGACGATCTGCAACTCCTGACCATAGCTTTCCAGCTTGCCCGAAACGCGGCGCAGTTCGTTCAGCGGAAACAGCTTTTTCACCCACCCAGAGCCACCGCCGAAGTAGACGAGCGCCACGTGATTGCCGCGCGCATCGAACGCCTGCACGCGCGTCGGCCCCCGCCCCGCGCTGGTCCGTACCTCGACCGGGGTCAGGGTGATCG
Source organism: Sphingomonas sp. CCH15-F11 (assembly GCF_001557005.1). Classification (NCBI taxonomy): domain Bacteria; kingdom Pseudomonadati; phylum Pseudomonadota; class Alphaproteobacteria; order Sphingomonadales; family Sphingomonadaceae; genus Sphingomonas; species Sphingomonas sp. CCH15-F11. The sequence continues at coordinate 1,518 of NZ_LSKG01000171.1, forward strand.
CGATGACCCGACCGACATCGGCGATGTCGAGCTCGTCGCAGGGCAGCCGATCGATCCAGCCGGTCGGCAGGTGGAACAGCACATCGACCACGCGCGCCAGCCCTAGCCGTTCCAGCGGTCGCGCCAGCGCCGGGCCGATCCCCTTCAGGACCGTCACCTCGGCGAACAATGGATTGAGAAGATCGGGGCGCATGACTATCTGCCGCTCTAGCCCCAGCCGACTGCGCTTGCCAGCGCCGCCGGCCTATCGTCATTGGAGTCGAGCCGCATATGGACCGCGATACCCGCCTCAAGCGCCTGCGCTTTCGCGCCTGGCATCGCGGCACCAAGGAGGCCGACCTTTTGATCGGCGGCTATTTCGACCGCCACCATGCGCAATGGGAAATGGCCGAGATCGACTGGTTCGAGGCGCTGCTGGAGGAACAGGATGTCGACATAATGGCCTGGGCGATCGGCACCGTGCCGGTGCCCGAGCGGTTTGCGGGCGCGATGATGGAGCAGATGCACGCGCTAGATTACATCCCGATCGCGACAACCTCCCTCTCCCCTTCAGGGGAGAGGGGTGGCCCCGGGGCCTGAGCTGTCC
>NZ_LSKG01000172.1:0-499 GCF_001557005.1 Sphingomonas sp. CCH15-F11
GTCGATCATCAGGCGGGCGCGGGCGGTCATGCTGCGCGGGGCGTCTTCGACCAGGCCGGGTAGCAGGCGCGCGCCCCATTCATCGGCCAGGCCCGATGCGCGGGCCGCGCCATCGGCCGCAACAACGATCGCCGGGAAGGGTAGCGGGCAGGCGGGCGAGGCAAAGCCGTCGCGCAGCGCCGCGCGCGTCATGGGGCCGCTCGCCCGGCGATCGTCCGGCTCGATCAGGATCGCGCCGGCGACGCGCTCGACATAGCTGGCGGGCGACAGGCGGCTCCACCAGGCGGCGGCGAGGCACGCCGCGCCATTGGCGATCAGCACCGCGGAATCGTCCACGTCCTGCACCAGCCGGTCGAGCGCGGTGGCGAAGCGGTTGCGGCTGGCGCGATCCGCGCTGCTGAGCGGCAGGACCGCCGCGCCGCGCATCCCGATCAGCCGGGCCATCGCCGCCGGGGCCGCGCCATCGACCAGCGCGATGAAGGAATAGGGCGGGGCAGGC
>NZ_LSKG01000173.1:0-2101 GCF_001557005.1 Sphingomonas sp. CCH15-F11
GATCAGCACCGCACGGAGCCCCGGCGCGACGCCGCCAGCGGTCTGCAGCGGGTCGAGGCTGGCCACGGGCTGGGTCCAGCCGCCGGCGGGGTCCGCCTTCGCCCGGAGCGCGCGCCATTCGGGCAGCGCGCACGGGCATGCCGCCAGCACCATCGCGCCGACCAGTTGGGGCCGGGTGCCGGCCAGATTGGCGACCGCGGCCGCGCCGGTGCCGATGCCGATCACGATCGGCCGCATGTCGGGGTGGCGCTGTTCGACATCGCGGATCGTCGCGGCCAGCAGGGCAAGGCGGTCGGCGGTCAGGTCGTCGCCATTGCCACGGCCCGCGTCGCCCGGCGAGGCGCGATCGGTTGCGGCCTGATGGCCCGCGCGCAGGACCAGTATGGCGCGGCTTCCCGGCACGCGCGCGACAAGCGCCTGCGCCAGCGCGCGCTCGGCAATCCGCGTTTCGGCTTCGGGACGCGCGCTGACCAGGATGAACAGCGCCTTGCCGGTGCCGCGCACGGGGCCGAAGCGTTCGGTCAGCAACAGGGCCGGCGGCGCATCGGTCACCGGCCGCGCTGCCGGGGCGGTCATGCACCCGGCAAGCAGCATCAGCGCCAGCAACGCACCTGCGCGGCGGATGTCAAAGCGCATCGGCGATCCGTGCCGCCAGCCGCGCGGCGACCTCCTCCTTCGACAGTTCGGGCCAGGAGTCGACGCCGTCGGCGGAAATCAGGTGGACGGCGTTACGCGCGCCGCCCATCACGTCACCCGACACGTCGTTGGCGACAATCCAGTCGGCATTCTTGCGCACGCGCTTGTCGGCGGCATGGTCGAGCACGCCATGGGTTTCGGCGGCAAAGCCGATCAGCAGCCCCGGCCGCGCGCTGCTCGCGCCGAGTTCGGCCAGAATGTCGGGATTGGGGACGAGCGCAAGCGTCGGCGGCTGCGCGCCCTTCTTGATCTTGAGGCCGGCGGCGTCGGCGACGTGCCAGTCCGCGACCGCGGCGACCATCACGGCCGCGTCGGCGGGCAGCGCCGCGATCACCGCGTCGCGCATCTCGCGCGCGGTCGTCACGTCGATCCGGTCGACGCCGGGCGGCGCGGGCAGCGCGACCGGGCCGGCGACCAGCGTGACGCGTGCGCCCAGTGCCGCGAGCGCGCCGGCAATCGCGAACCCCTGCTTGCCCGACGAACGATTGGCGATGTAGCGTACCGGATCGATCGGCTCGTGCGTCGGGCCGGCGGTGACCACCACATGCCGCCCGGCCAGCCGCCCGTCCGCGCCGCCGGCCAGCTTCGTTTCGATGGCATCGGCGATCGCCTGCGGCTCGGGCAGGCGCCCGGGGCCATACTCGCCGCACGCCATTGCGCCCTCGTCGGGGTCGAGGACCTGCACCCCGTCGGCGACGAGCCGCGCGACGTTGCGCCGGGTTGCCGGATGCAGCCACATCCGCACGTTCATCGCCGGCGCGATCAGCACCGGCTTGTCGGTGGCAAGCAGCAGCGTGGTGGCGAGATCGTCGGCATGGCCCCCCGCCATGCGCGCGATCAGGTCGGCGGTCGCAGGGGCGACGACGACCAGATCGGCCTGGCGGCTGAGCTGGATATGGCCCATCTCCGCCTCATCCTTGAGATCCCACAGGTCGGTATAGACCGGGTTCTCGGACAGTGCGGCGAGCGTCATCGGCGTGACGAACTGCTGGCCGGCCCGGGTCACGACACAGGTGACGTCATGCCCGGCGCGGCGGAGCAGGCGGATGAGCTCGCACGCCTTGTAGGCCGCGATGCCACCCCCGACGATCAGCAGGATGCGCTTCATCGCGTGACCCTGTGCACCCGCACGCGCCGCATGTCGAGTATCGCGCGGGCAAGGTCGCGGATCAGGTCGGGCAGGAACGCGCCGCCAACCAGCAGCACCGGGGTGGCGATCGCCGCCCAGTGCACCGCGCCCGCCGGGGCGAACAGCGCAATCACGATCAGCAGCAGCCCAGCCAGCGCCGCGACCCGCACGCCCAGCGGATCCTGCCATTCGCTCCAGCCGATCGTGACGAGCAGCAGCAGCGGGAAGCCGATCGCGGCGCTGGCTGGGCTGCTGCTGATCGTGATTGCGCTGTTC
>NZ_LSKG01000174.1:0-1818 GCF_001557005.1 Sphingomonas sp. CCH15-F11
GAAGGAACCGTTCAATGCGAACTTGACAAGGCCCGGATCATACAAATCGACTTTCCAGAACACCGTTGTGATGATCATCGCCTCGTCGGTCGGCCGCTCCTGGGTCCATCGGCCGTTTGGCAGTCGGTAGACCGCGCCGAAATCATGCTCGCCATAGGGGTCGTTGTCCCCGTTGAAGTTCGTGAACCCCACGATCTGCGCCAGCGCGGCGAAGCGATCGGCAGCGGGTAGGGAGTGAAAGCCGGAAGTCACATTGGCGATCGACCCTACGCCGGGTTTGCTCCGGGCGGCGTCGTTCAAGCGCCGGATGGCTTCAAGGTGTTCAGGGTTGCGCATGGTGGTCCTCCTTCTGGCATGGGCCGCATGGGCACGGCCTGCGGCCCTGCCGTTCCGGCGAGGAACGGGATGGGGAGGGGGAGCGAGAATCTTGATGCCGGCGCGGGCGAGCCGCCTAGCGCGGCCGGAGCTGTGCGACGGGTGCCGCGGTTGGCGGATTACACGGGCGGCAAGATTGTCGTTCGGGAACGAAAGGGCAGCGCCTTGGCGTTCCCCTCGCGCCGATCGCGGCGGCGATCGGCGTCGGATGGCGCGGTGCGGATCTTCGCACGGCAGCGTCGCGCGAAAGCGCGCCCTCGTCAGGAGGGCGCGTTGCGTGCATCGCGAGCGGCCAGGACCAGCTCGGCGATACGCGGCTGATGGAACAGCTCGCCGCGCTCGACGACGCCCAAGCCGGGACCGTCCAGCACATCGCGGATTCGGTCCTGCACAACTTCTTCCAGCTCGCCGACGAGAACCCAGAAGTGGATCGGGTCACGGTCGCGCCCCGCGGCGCGGAACTGCTCGCTCTCGGCGACGGCCTGGGCCAGCGCGTTGATCGCGGCCATGCCAAGCGCGCGCTCGAAGGCGAGCTGCCCGAACAGGCGATGATGGGACATGGAAACCTCCGTGATGCCGTGATTGGCATCGCCATCGGGAGGGGCGCGCCGCGCCGGGTCAGCGGACCGCGCACGCGGCCGGCTTGCCGGGTGGCGGGGGAGCCGATTTGCGCAGCAAATTGGGGGGACCGCCGATCCTTGAGGCGGCGTGGCGCGCCCCTCACGATAGGAGAGACTGACGGACTGCCTCTACAAACCAGGCCCACCCGGCGCGGGTGGTCCGTTTATTGAGCTGGCGTTTGACGGCCGGATCGGTGATGCTGCGACTGTGGCGACGTCCCGCGCGGCGATCGTCATCCGGGCGTGAGAACCCGCTTGGGACGGGGGCCTTCGCCAGTGGCGCGGCAAAGGCGAAGGCTCTCGGCGAGCGACGATTTTCTGCTTTCGTTCTCTACTCGGCTGACTCATAGAATCGTCATGCCGATCATGCCCGAACATCGTTGGCTCTACCCGATCGACTGGCCGGAGCTGTCGAAGCTAATCCGCTTCGGTCGCGCTAACGGCCGGTGCGAGCATTGCCAGCGCCCGCATGGCGCACGCGTATTCCACCTGGGTGATGGCCGCTGGTGGGATGCCGATCGCCGGCAGTGGCGCGACGGGCGCGGGCGCCGGGTGCGAGCGCCAGGCCCCAGCACGCTGGCTTTCGTGCGCGTCACGCGGGTCTATCTCGCGTGCGCGCACCTGAACCATGATCCGACCGACAACGCGGCACGCAACCTGGCTGCGCTCTGCCAGCGCTGCCACATGATCCATGACGCGGCCGAGCATCGCCGTCGGCGTTGGCTCAACGCCTATCGCCGGCGTGCGCTGGGCGACCTGCTCGCCCCGCTCGATACCTCTCCGGGGACGGGCAGGGGTGTGCCACGTGGCACACCTGCGGCGG
>NZ_LSKG01000175.1:0-383 GCF_001557005.1 Sphingomonas sp. CCH15-F11
CGACGCCCTTGCCCGGCGTGTGGCAGGCCGTGCATTGGCCGGCGAAGGACTGGTGCGCGCTCGAGAGCGGGCCGGGCGAGACGAGCTGCGCCACCAGGCCGGCATCCCTCGGCGCGTCCGATCGCATCCGGATTGCGACCGCGGCGACCATCACCAGCAGGGCTGCGATGAAGACGGCGTAGGAAAGACGCTGCCAGCTCATAGCCAGCGCAGCCCGTAATAGAGCGCCGCGCCGACATGGAGCGCGAGCAGCGCGAAGATGAGACAGCCCAGCAGGATGTGCAGGATCCGCCACCGTGTGAACAGGGAGTTGGTTGCCTCTTCGGCACGGATCGCGAATTCGGTATCGGCCAGCGCCGCGGCGATCCCCGCCCTGTTCTGGG
>NZ_LSKG01000176.1:0-37665 GCF_001557005.1 Sphingomonas sp. CCH15-F11
TTTGCAGGACTACGCCGCGTTCCTCCGCATTACCGCTTCCTCGCGATAAGGCATCTTATGGCGAGCTGCGCATAAGATCGACCAGGCATCCGCATAAGTATCATAGACCGCGATCTGCTCGGCGGTCAGATCATGCTTCAGGATGTCGTATTCGACCCCTGCAAAGCTGAGCGCGCGCGCCTGATAGAGCCCGAGTGCCTTGAGGTCGCGCGACACGAGTTCCATCGCTGCGATGCCCCCTGCCCTGATCTGGCTGATGAAATCTTCGCGGTTGGCAAACGCAGTGCCCGGTCCCCACAGACCGAGCCGCACGGCATAGGCAAGGTTGTTGACCTCCGAGGCCCCGGTTGCAGAGGCGTAGATAACCCGGGCATTGGGCAAATTGTTTTGCAGCAGTACGCCGGCGATGCCCTGCAAGGATCCGCTTTTCGTGCCCCGGGCGCCCTCGCCTCCCGCAACCCCGCCCATCTCGTGGCTCTCGTCGAAGGCGATGACACCGTCGAAATCCTCGCCCGCCCAGTCCAGTAGTTGCTTGAGGCGCGTGGCATCCTGACGCTGGCTCCGAAGGGTCGGGTAAGTGACGAACAGGATTCCTTCGCGAAACGGAACCGCCTGATCGATCTTCCAGTTCGAAAGCGGCTGAATGTCGGCAGCAAGGCCGCCGATGGCACTCCAGTCGCGGCGCGCGTCTTCGAGCAGACTCTCGTTCTTCGATACCCAGATGGCCTTCCGGCGTCCGGCAAGCCATCCATCAAGGATGCAGGCGGCGATCTGCCTGCCCTTCCCTGCCCCCGTGCCATCGCCGAGGAAATAGCCTTTGCGATAGGCCCGTCCTTGCTCGTCGAGTTGGAGGCCTACGCCCTCTTCAGCCGGAACGAACTGGCCAGGCAGATACTGCTGCCACGCGTTCCCAGCATAGATGACAGTTTCGATCTGGGCCTCGGATAGCAGGCTTTCCTGCAAAACCCGATCCTGCAGCGCCGGGACATAATCCGGGATCGGTGCCGGGATCGAACCCATGGCCACGCTTTCGACGAGCGGCGTCGGATGCTCGCGTGCACCAACAATGTCGATCCGGCTTGGCCGGTATGGGATGTAGACCCCGCTTTGCTCACCGAGAACGCGCGGCTTGTCCAGGGTACTGAACGCCAGTGCTTCGATCTTGGGCGCTTGGGCTGCCCTCGCTTTGACGGGCTTTGTGATCGGCGTTGCCCGCATGGCTTTGAAGAGCGCGCCCGGCTTTGTTTTCGGCGGCACCGCGCGCGGTTCGCAGTCGGGCTGGGCTGTCACGCGTTTGATGATTGGAACCGCAGACGCCACGTCTGCAACCGTTTCCCGCGCCAAAACTGCTGGTCTGGTTTGCCCCGGGATCTTGTCGATCACGTACAAGCGCACAGCCACGCTAGTGCCCTGCTTGTGATAGCATTTATCGAGGCGGATTGATGTGCGGACCGTGCAAGAGGCGAAGGTGTCGTCGTAGATTTTCGCAAGCTTCGCGCTCGTCGTGAACCAGTCCGGCATGATCGCGACGATCCGCCCCCCCTGCCCTATCCGCGTTATGGCAGCGCGCAGGTGACGCACAGCCGCGAACTCGTCTGCTCCTCGTCCCATTGAGCGGGAAAACGGCGGGTTCATCAGGATCAGGCTGGGCTGCACAGCAGCGTCGAGATGCGATGCCAGCATGGCTCCATCGATCCCCGTGGTGGTGGCCTGGGGGAACAGCAGAGCCAGCTTCTCCCGCCTGCGCGGATCGATCTCATTGAGATGCAATGCGCGGACATCGGGCAAAGTTGCCACCAGAGCGCCATGTCCGGCGCTCGGCTCAAGAACGATATCGGTTGCAAGCGGCTGCGCCAAAATCACGGATAGCGCTGCGAGGTCAGCGGGCGTCGAGAATTGCTGGTACCTGAGCTGGTTTTCACTTCTGACCGTATGTGTCGGCAGCGCCTCGATAAGCGCGCTGATCTCCGAAATTTGGGTCAGCATCTGAGGTTTGCTCAGGAGTCCGGCCATGTGGCGCGTCAATGCCGCCTCGAGCAGGTCAAAGGCGTCCCTCTGGCTCCAGGCGCCGTTTGCGGAGCCCTCCCCGTAGAGCTGGCTCATCGTCTCAAACAGGCGTTGTTTGTTCGCCATTCCGGTGGCGATGGCGTTCTGGATTTCGGTGATTGCTGCGTCCAGCTTCTGGCTGGATTGTTCAAATAGGTCGGTCACGGTCTGCTCCTGATGCTGAACCGCATCAGGTCATCCCCCTTCCCTCTCGCCTCGGGTTTATGAGCCCGTGATCACTACGGGCTATGCGACAAGGGGTGCCCGGCAGCGACGAGGATTCGGGACCGGCACCATCCCGAAGATATCGGTTTGACTTCTACCGCCGAAAATGATCATAAAACACGAACTGGGTCGCAGAACTGCGATTCATCGAAAGGCAGACGCATGTCCTACACCGTGAACACACTGCGAAATATGACCAGATCCTGCGAAATGATGCGCGATCGGGTCAAAGCTGTGGTGTTCAAACCTGATGAACGCAAGGTCCTGGATATCACGTTTGGGCCTACGGCGGCAGCGGAATTGGTCGGAAGAACGCCTGAAGCGCTTGCCAAGGCAGAGAAGGAGGGACGTCTCGCGCCTCCGAAGCAGCTTAACAATGGCCGTCGCTATTACACGCTCGAAGACCTTACTCATATTCGCAAGGCGCTGAACATTCATCCGGGCAAGCTAGCCCATGAGAATGCGGTCGTAGTAGCCGTGCAGAATTTCAAGGGCGGCGTCGGCAAGAGTACGATTACCAAGCATTTCGCCGATTTTCTCGCACTGAACGGATATAGCGTTCTCGTGATCGACTGCGATCCGCAGGCGTCAACGACAACTATGTTCGACATCCAGCCCGAAGCACTTATCGATGAAGAGGAGACTTTAGGAAACTTCCTGTCGCCTCGCAGTACATTCGATGATTTCAGGAAGGCAATCCGAGAAACCGCTTGGCCTACAATCAAAATAGTGCCGTCAAGCCTTGGCCTGCAGGATGCAGAGTGGGACCTCACGGCAACGTTGACGGAGGGCGGACAAGCAGTGCGCGAGGGACTTCAGCGTCTCCGAATTGGCATCGACAGTATCATCAAGGACTTCGACGTCGTCTTGCTCGATCCTCCGCCGGCCATGGGGTTCCTGGGCCTCAATGTGATGGCCGCCGCAACAGGTATGCTCATCCCGGTTCCGGCAAGGCAGCTCGACTATCTTTCAACCATCCATTTCATGGACACCATCGCCGAGAATATCGAGATCCTCGAGGATCACGGAACGCCTGTTGATTATGGGTTCATTCGCGTCGTCTGCTCGGCCTACACCCCCAGCAAGCCAGGTGAAGCCGACATGTGGAAGATGATGAAGGCCACATATGCCAATTTCCTGCTGAATCAGCCAATTCTGGCTTCTGAGGAAATCAAGAATGCCACTCAAGCATTCCGGTCGATCTATGAAAGCAAGCCTTCAGCTGCGCACGCAACCTACCAGCGTTGCCGGGACAATCTCAACGCAGTCTTCGGAGAAGTTCTGAACGAAATACACGAGCAGTGGCCGTCGAAGAGCATTTCGAGACGGTCATCTGACACGGCAGGGAGTGTTGCAGCGTGAGCCGTCGTTCATTGATTGGCGAGGCCCTCGCCTCCCCTGCCCCTGACCAGCCTTCCGTCTCTGAAGCCAAGGACGCTGCAGGGGCAACTGCATCGCGCAATTTCACAACACGTCGGCTTGAAGGCTTCACGGAAGCAGCGCGGATGGTCAAGCGCCCGACCATCCGGCTCAAACCTGCAGAATGTTCGATCTGGCCGGGAAACGCCCGTGATTACGAACAGCTCACCGAACCCCGTTTGCGATCTCTGATTGAGTCGATCCAAGCAGAAAACGGGAACCGCATCCCAGTAGTCGTGCGTCGTAAGCAGCAAGGTGAGCTGCAGTACGAACTGATCATTGGCACAAGGCGTCACTGGGCTGTCGCGTGGCTCAACGCCAATCACTACCCGGATATCGAGCTCGTAGCGATTATCGAAGATCTCGATGACGAAGCTGCGTTCCGCCTTGCTGATATCGAGAACCGCGAGAGGGAAGATATCTCAGACTTAGAACGCGGTTTGAACTACAAGGCAGCAGTCGACACCTATTACGATGGCCTTCAGGCACGGCTTGCTGAACGCGTGAAGATCTCGAAATCTACGCTCGCCCGGTACATCGGCCTGACAGAGATCCCGCAAACAATCGTAAGCGCATTTGCCTCGCCAATGGAACTTCAGGTCCGGTACGGTGACAAGCTTCTTCCAGCCATACGCAACCCATCGCTGCGCCCCAGGATGGAGGAAGCAGCAAAGCAAATCGCTGCGGAACAAAGTTTCCGGCAATCCGGAGACGAAGAGCCAATTTCTGGCCCTCAGGTTGTTGTCCGTCTGCTCAAGGCAGTTTCGGGCAGGCCTGGCCGTGCCCAGAAAGCCGTAATCGAAGCCGCAGGATCGTCCATTGGTGTCATCGAAAAGGATCGTGCACGAGGGCTCACGATAACGATCAACCCCACTGATTTGAGCGCTGACGAAATCCTTGATGCATTGCGCCCTCTGATTGAGAAGGCGAAGATTCTGAAAAGGCCTGCCCCATGAAGGAGGGTTTTGGACCCACCTATGGCCATGCCTTTACCACTCTGAAAATGTGGCTTTTATCGTTTTATTTCATATGTTTAGCTCACTTGTCCCACATGTGGGACAGCGGCAGATTTACTAGGCGAAGAACGTGAGCGAGAAAGATCAGTCCTCCTCCGGTCGCCGGGTGCAGTTCGAGATGTTCTTCACGCTGCCTGATTTCAGCGATATCTCGCTGCGGGACTATCAGGAGACCATGCAGCGCCCTTTCTTCAGCCTTTCGAAGAAGAAGCGCCTGAAACCCATTGAGTACCTCAGTCCGGACAAGTCGGTCACCGTGCATGTATCAGCCAACCCAGCCTATGGGATGGCGACCATCTGGGATGCAGATATCATGATCTATCTGGCGTCCCACCTCAACGAATTGCGCGAGCGGGGTGACAATGACCTGTCGCCGACCATTCGTGTTCAACCTGGCGATCTTCTCAAGCGAATCTGCTGGGGTGTAAGCGGGCGCGCCTATGAGCGACTGATCGCAGCGCTTGATCGCCTTCAGGCCACGACGATCAAGACGAACATCCGAGCGAACTCCAAATCCCGCGAGACCACATTTTCGTGGATCGATAGCTATACTCATCTCGTTGATGAGCGAACCCAGCGTTCGCTTGGGATGGAAATCACGCTTTCTAAGTGGTTCTTCGACGGGGTCATGGACAAGCGAAATGTCCTTGCGATTTCGCCTCTGTATTTCGAGATAACGAGCGGACTTGGGAAATGGCTCTACCGCGCAGCTCGCAAGCACGCTGGTGGCAATGGGCCAGAAGGTTTCACGATTGGCTTCGAAACTCTTCATCAGAAAAGCGGCAGCGAAAGCTCCCTACCCTCGTTCAAGAACAAGATTCTTGAATTGGCGCGAGCTAACAACCTGCCGGATATCAGTCTGGAGGTCATTGGAGCAGAGACGCCGCGTCCAAAGCTAAAGATGGTGATGCGTCGCCATCTCGAAAAACCTTCTGGAAAAACCGAACATAGTGGCTCTGTCGCCACGGAGAGCAGACCCCAGCGCATTCAGCGCGCAACCCCCGAAAAGGCAGCCAAGGTCAGCCCTCCGCAGGAATTCGTTGATCCTGCCCTCGTGCGCAAGCTCCTTGCAACAACAAGCGCGAGCTTGCGCCCCGAACAGCAAGCCGATGCATCAGCGGCATTGGACAGCAATGCGAGCCAATCTCAGTCACGACGAAGGGGAGGGGGCGCTCAGGACACTCTTGACCCCGAAATCTATCAGGCCATCCGTGCTGAATGTCCTGGTTGGGATCTCGATGTGCTGATGCGGCAATTCGATTCCTTTTTGAACAGCAATCCGCATGAGTTGCCAAGGAACTACTCGAAACGGTTCTACGGCTTCATGAAGAAGCACCACGAGCGCAACAAGCATACGCTTCCGGGCTTTTGAAGATCGCGACCTTCTGCAGGACTTGGTAGCGGCGCCCGGCGCGCTGGTAGAGCTGCCGCTCGGCTTCAGGCCTGATTACGCTCTGCCGCAGGCATAGCGATCTATCGTAAGAATAAGAACAGTCTCATCATGCACGGCAGCTAGCGAACGTGTTTTCGGGAATCACTTCGCTTAGCCCGCCCGATCAGAGGACCGCGTCTACGTTCGGCGCCAGGTAAATAAATCGCTGACTAGGCCCAAGAGTACCGGCATAGACCCTACAGCCGTGCTTCTGCCGTCCATCTTTGACTGAAATCAGCGATCTACTGTGCAGCGCTCAAGCCAGCTGGCAGATCGCCTGAGGCTCCACTTCAGTCACTGCGATCCAGAAACCCGACAGGTCGGCCTTCAATCTGGACGATGGAAAATGCCTCCAAAAACCATTCCTGAAAACACGTTCGACCGGAAATACCACATTTCCGAAAACACGTTCGTTTCAGCCTAGGAGCAAATGGGGGATCAGAAAGTTTGGGATCGGCGCATCATATGTGAATCGGAACGCTAACTGATCCTCTGGCCTCACGCTCACAGCCGCGCTTTCAAAGTTATCAACAGGGCGGGGAGGTGGCGAACGTGTGATCGGGCATCAGATGACGTGTTATTAGAATCTGGCGGTCGTGCTATCAGAAACCGAACATCGTGTTTTCAGATTCGGCATAGCCGCCCCGACTCGCGAGAAATCAGGAGTTTGCAGGCTGATCACGAGCAGGTAACCTCTTAACCTTAGAATCTAAATCCCCTAACGTTCACGCCTGCGGCGGATTTGTTATTGATTTGATTCAAGATTAAGGAAGGCCGACATATCCCTTCGACGATGACCGCTTTGCGTGCGATGCGTACATTCCACCAGAATGGCAACTCGGCAGATTAGCGCTGGTCACAGCCTTAAGATCGATTCCGTGAATCACGACAGGGACCTGTGATTCAAACTTCCGATTGGCCTAACTTCACGTGGCTATCGCATAGTCCTCCGCATGTTAGAGGTTGGACAAAGGGAATGTCAGATCTGGCTCGAAGCCAAAGATCCCGATCTCAATGTTGCAAGGCGGTACGTCATATCTCGAAGCCAGGACCTGTTCGGTGTCACGATTGTTGAATTCTCGTGGGGGCGGATTGGAACGCGTGGACAGCGACGCATCTTATCCTTCGCCGACGCAGGCAGGGCGACAAAGTTCGTAGAACAGTTGCTGCGTCGCAGAGCGACCTCACATCATCGAATTGGCGTTTGCTACCGGGAAGTATTCCGGGGTCCATGATACGTTCACGTGTCCGTTGGGACGATTGCTCCATCGGAAGTTCGAAGGCTGACCATGCTGGCAGTCACCATAGCCGCAACTGATTGTGAAGCGGTTCGCTTGGTCACCCCAAGGCCTCTGGCAAGCTCCGCACGGGTGAGAGGTCCGATGCCGGCTACCAGACGCCAAGCCAGGGGAGCCGTCGAGGAGGCGTACAGGCCTGAAAGTGCTCCCTCAGCCTGCAGGTGAGCCCTTTGCATGGCACGGAGGTCTGCGGCTGCACTCTCAGCGGTAGCCTGAAGCGCACGGCCTAATAGGACGGGCAGGGGTTCCTCGTGAAGTTCACGGAACAGAGCCCGCGGCATGACCCCAGCAAGCGCCATTGGCGCCGAGCCCAGCCCAAACAAGTGTGGCCGCATGGCAGCAGCGAGCGATGCCGCCCAGGCCGCCCCACGCGGTGCCATACGTGTTACCGCGAACCCTCCGACCTGGACCATCTCGCTGCCGCCTTCGAGAAAGTCGATTTCTTCCGTTCTCAGTTCCGTCAGCCATTCAAGCAAGGTGCTCATCGGGTCACGGCTTGGTAGCAGCGCGTCAAGCCGCTCCAGCGCGCGATCGGCGGGCCAATAGGTCTCGGTGAACCCTTCAGAGTGGTTCTTGGCGGCCATGACCAGCTTGGCAGCATGGGCGAGGGGAGGGTGTCCTCGCCGGCTAATCCACGACAAGAACTGACGGCGTTCCTCGGAATACCACGAGCGCATCAGCTCGCTCGCTTCGAGCCCCGGATTGTGTTCAATTCCAAGATTATCAAACGGATAATCGCGCACATGCACGCGCCAGAGGCGCCGAAGTGAGGCCAGCGCAAGGCATTCGGACAACTCGGGTGAGATGAAGGGGAGGGCGCCTTCGATGCGGGCAAGCGTCAGTTGCCAAGGTGCTGGGGCGGATACCATCGGCCAGATAGTATATAAATGGCATAAAAAGTATACCCAGCTTGTACGGTGGGTTTGCTGTCCGATAAGAACCCTTCACGGACAACACGACAATCTATATAGAGTGCCTCAAATCCGCTGCGACGCCGCCGCTCTCCCAAGGGCAGAACGCCGAAGAAACCAGCGGCGCGATCGAGCATGAAGGAGAGGCGCTTTGGCTGACGGCACCGGGCTGATCGTTGAGGTGCCGATCGATGAGGGCCTCGTCTCGCTCGGACAGGCAATCCCTCCGCAGCTCGCCGCCGAAATCGAGGCCGCCCGTTCCTACAGGGCGCGATCCAAGGCCGCGAACACCGTCCGCGCCTATGACAGCGACTGGCGGCAGTTCGAAGAATGGTGCTGGACGCGCGACCTTGAGCCCATGCCCGCGATGCCCGAGGTGGTTGCAACCTGGCTGGCGTCACTGGCTCAAGCGGGGAGGGCGGACAGTACGATCGGGCGGCACCTTGCTGCCATTGCCTGGCACCACAGGCAGGCGGGGCACGTGGCGCCGCAGCACCGTGATCCCCGCGATGTCATCGCCGATACGCTCGCCGGCATTCGGCGCGAGCAGCGCGCACGGCCGACACGCAAGAAGAGCGCCATTCTGGCGGCCGATCTGGCGCGGATGATTGCGGCTGCAGAAGGATCGAGCCCGAGGGCAATCCGTGACCGTGCGGTCATGGCGCTGGGCCTTGCAGCAGCACTTCGGCGCTCGGAGCTGGTCGCTCTGCAGCTCGCCGATCTCGAGCTCGTGCGCGAAGGGCTCAAGCTGACGATCCGGCACTCGAAGACCGACCAGGAGGGGGAGGGGCAGGTCATCGCAGTTCCGTCGGGCAAGGTGCTCAAGCCCGGTCCCCGCCTCAACGAATGGCTGAGCGTCAGGGGAGGGGAGGCGGGGCCCCTTTTCTATCGAACCGATGCTCAGGGCTTGATGACGAAGGAGCCCATGTCAGATCGCTCGGTTGCTCGCCTGATCCAGCGCTACGCCGAGAAGGTCGGTCTCGATCCGGCTGCGGTCGGGGCGCACTCGCTTCGATCGGGATTCCTGACCGAAGCTGCGAAGGCTGGTGCTTCACTGCCAAAAATGCAGGAGGTCTCGCGACAGAAAAAGGTGGAGGTGCTGCTTGGCTATGTCCGAGATGCGGCTTTGTTTGAGAACCACGCTGGCAAGAGCTTTCTCTAGCCTAGGTTCAGGCTGAAACGCGGTGCCCCAAGGACCAAGGGAGCCACCGCGACACTTACCGCGCGCACATACACCGTGACGGTGGTCTGAAATGTAACCGATTTTGAGCAGAGTCCGACGCCAAGTTGCACTGCTACCCAACTTTGAACCGCTTGGGTCTAGAGTTTTCCGCCACCAGATAGGCACTCTCGTCGCGGAAAAAGATGTCCCGACAAGCCGCATCAACGTTATGAACGCCTTCCAAACCGGGCAGCCAACCATCGCCATGGGCAGCGCCATGATCCAGCTTCTGGCGGTCTTTCTGGCCGGCTCTCGCGCAATTTGAATTCCAAATATGCCATTAATACAATGGGACATTTTCATTTGAACTGCAAATTCAAGCCAGCGCACAGCAACTGCACCTCGTTCGCGCAAGCCGCGACACGTTGATGAAGAAACCCGGCCTCATCCCGAAACCGGCGCGCCAACTGGTTTTCCGGGACGATGCCCAATCCGACCTCATTGCTGACGAGTATGAGGGTCCCTTGCGCAACCGTGATGGTCTCAATGAGTGTGCGGACTGCCGCCGGGATATCGTGATCGCCGATCAGGAGATTGGTCACCCATAGCGTGAGGCAGTCCACCAGCAAGACCCGGTCGGGTGAGGCATGCAACTCGATCGCTTCCGCAAGTTTAAGGGGGGCCTCGACCGTTTCCCATTCCACGCCGCGATCCGCCTGGTGCCGAACGATACGGTTGCGCATTTCCTCGTCGAAAGCTTGAGCCGTAGCGATGAAGACTGGCGACAGGCCGGTCGCCTCGGCTCTGGCCTGTGCATAGCGGCTCTTGCCCGAGCGCGCTCCGCCAATCACGAACAGGCTACGCATCGTCTTTCCCCATTGCGAGTTTCAACAAACCATCCACATCGAGATGATGTTCAAGCTCAGCCGCGATCGCATTGAGCGCGTCATCCACCTTCGCATCATGGTCGATCCCGTCCGACTGCGCGCCGAGCATGCCGAGCAGAGCTGAACGCAGCGCCGTGCTGGCAAATGCTCCGTGGACGTAAGTGCCCGTGACTTGCCTGTCTGCACTGGTTGCGCCGTCGGGCCGCCCTTCGCCGAGCAGCGCAAAGGGGTGACGGCAATCGGGACCGCTGGTCACGCCCATGTGCATTTCAAAGCCGGTGAAGGCTTGATCGAGCGCAGTGCCTGCAACCTGGCGCAGCGCCTTATCTCCGGTCAGGACCGTTTCGACATCCAGCAGACCCAGACCGGGGATATCTTCAGGTGGTCCCTCGATCCCTTCCGGATCGGCGATGCGGCGGCCGAGCATCTGATAGCCGCCGCAGATGCCCAGGACCTTTCCACCGCGCCGATGATGCGCAAGGATATCAATGTCCCAGCCTTGTTCGCGCATCGCCTTCATATCAGCGATCGTGGCTTTTGATCCGGGCAGGACGATCAGCGCACAATCACCGGGGATGGGCTGGCCTGGCGGTACCATGACCAGTTCGACCGAGCTTTCCGCTTTGATCGGATCGAGATCGTCAAAATTGGCGATCCGGGGGATGATCGGGCAGGCGATTTTCAGGCGACCGGCGGTTTCGCGTGCGGTTCGTTCAAGCACGACCGCATCTTCGCTTGGCAAATGGGCAGTGGCGCGCAGCCAGGGCACCACGCCATAGCCTCGCCAGCCCGAAAGCGCCTCGATCTGCCGATAACCGTCGGCAAAGAGCGCCGGATCGCCGCGAAACTTGTTGATGAGAAAACCCCGGATCATCGCCGCGTCGTCCGGGTCCAATACCGCCCTCGTGCCAACGAGCGCAGCAATGACGCCGCCGCGATCGATATCGCCGACCAGCACGACTGGCACACCGGCAGCACGGGCAAAGCCCATGTTGGCGATGTCGCCTGCCCGCAGGTTGATCTCCGCCGGCGAGCCGGCGCCTTCAACCACGACGACATCGCACTGCGCCTGCAGCCGGTGCCAGCTTTCCATGACCTCGGGCAGCAGTTCGCCACGCTTGTGCCGGAAATTGCCACCGCCCAGCGTGCCGCGGACCTTGCCGTGAACGACCAATTGCGATGTGTGGTCGGCCTGAGGCTTGAGCAGTACCGGGTTCATGTCGGTGTGCGGTTCGACCCGGCATGCTAGAGCCTGCAA
This sequence comes from Sphingomonas sp. CCH15-F11, assembly GCF_001557005.1. NCBI lineage: Bacteria > Pseudomonadati > Pseudomonadota > Alphaproteobacteria > Sphingomonadales > Sphingomonadaceae > Sphingomonas > Sphingomonas sp. CCH15-F11. The sequence goes on from NZ_LSKG01000176.1 coordinate 11,655, forward strand.
AGCCTGGGCGCGGCCGATCTCGCCGCCATCGACGGTAACCGCAGCATTGTTCGACATGTTCTGGGGCTTGAACGGGCGAACGCTCAGCCCGCGATTGGCAAGGGCGCGGCACAGCCCGGCAACCAGCACCGATTTCCCGACATCGGAACCCGTGCCCTGCAACATCAGAGCGCCCATACGATATCCTTCCAGGTGAGAGCGGCCACGATGGCCCAGAGCAACAGGCAGGCGCGGACATAAATGCGCAAAGCGCGCCTGACGTCAGCAGCGCCAGCATCGCGCCGCCCGCTGCCGATCCAGTCCTTGGCATGGGTCACACCATCGTAGGACACTGGTCCCGCGAGCGCGAGATCTAGCGCGCCCGCCATGGCCGCCTCGGTCCAGCCTGCATTGGGTGAGGCGTGGCGGCGGTGATCGCGCCACAGCGTGGCCCACCCTCCGCCGCCGGCAAGACATACCACGACGCCGCCAAGCCGAGCCGGCAGCAGGTTCATCACATCGTCCGTGCGCGCCGCAGCCCACCCAAAGGCGCGCCAGCGCGCTTCCTTATGGCCGATCAGGCTGTCTGCCGTATTGATCGCCTTGTAGGCCCAGACGCCGGGCAGGCCGCCGATAACCAGCCAGAACAGCGGCGCGGCGATGCCGTCGCAAAAGCTTTCGGCCAGACTTTCGATTGCAGCTCGTGCCACACCCGCGCGATCAAGGGTGTCGGTATCACGCCCGACGATCATGGAGACGGCATGGCGCGCACTTTCGAGATCATTCTGCTCCAGTGCGACTGCGATGGGAAGAACATGATCGTAGAGGCTGCGTTGGGCCAGAGCGGGCCAGGCCAGTGCTGCGGCACCAAGCCACCAGCATGAGCCCAGCAGGTGCCGGGCGAGCGCGGTAAGGCCAAGTCCAGCCCCGATTGTCAGCACCAGCAGTATCAGAACGGTCATGACGCCGAGCGTCTTGCGTATGCCGTCTGAGTGAGTTGGCCGGTTCCATGCGCCTTCGCAGGCATTGATGATCCGGGCAAACAGGCCGACCGGATGTCCGACACGGCGATACAGCGCGCCAGGCCAGCCAATGGCAGCATCCAGCACCAGGGCCATGAGCGCGAACGGTTCAGCCATGGTCTTCGAGCACGGCACAGAGACGCTCCATCGCCTCGTCGTTGGCGGGCAGGCCAAAGCGTAACCAATCCGGTTTATCGGCGAAGGGGCGGCTGAGGATCGCAGCCCGGGCAAGACGTTCAAACAGGTGTGACGCGTCCGGCGTCGTTATCAGCCGGAAGAGTGGGCATGCGCCGCTTGCCAACAAACCGAACGAGGCCAAGCGCTGATCGAAGCTGGTGGCCTCGGCGATGAGGCGCTCCCGCATCGCGTCCTGCCAGGCGATATCCTGATAGGCGCGGGTGCCGATGGCGATCGCAGCCGCCGAGACCGGCCAGGCACCTAGCTGCTTACGCAGACTCGCCAGGATCGGACGAGGGCCCAGCACAAAACCGAGCCGCAATCCGGCGAGGCCAAAGAATTTCCCGAAGGACCGAAAGATCAGGAGTCTGTGCCGATCATCAACTTGGTCGGCGAAACTGTGGTCGGGGTGGCAGTCTGCAAAGGCTTCGTCGATTACCAGCCACCCTTTCCGACCACGCCGCACCAGAAGATCGCTCAAGGCTTCCCGAGAAAGCAGGACGCCATCCGGGTTGTTGGGGTTGGCAAGGATCAGGCTTGATCCATCGGCCAGCGCCAGATTGCCAAGCGTTACGGGATGGCTGGAGGCCGCCATCTCGCCGTGGGTGCGATAGGATGGAACGGCGTGGCAGACGTCATCGCCCAGCACCCTGCCGGCGAGGCGAAGGCCAACTTCGGTGCCTGGCACCGCGCAGACATGATCGGCATGACACCCGAAGCTGGCGGCGGCCGCTTGCTCCAGCGCGCGCAGGGCCATTTCGTCTGGCAGGGCACGCCAATCGATCTCCACCGCCCCTGCACCGTGCCAGACATGCGGATTGATCCCGGTGGAAAAATCGATCCAACCACGCGCATCGTCGCCGAAATGCGCGCGGGCCGCAGAGAGGCCGCCGCCGTGCCATGTCCAGCGATCGCGGGTCATGCGGCCGCCATCACGACAAGCGCCAGCAGCAGCGCCGCCTCGATCAGTTCAATTCCGGCGCCGTGTCCATCGCCCGAGATGCCGCCAATAGCGCGCTTGATCCACAGGCCCCATAGTGCCGCAGCAGGAACCGCAATGAGCAATGCAGGAAACGCCACCGTGGTGGCGAGAAGTACTGCGGCCCACAGCGCCAGATCGATCGGCCTGATCGCGCCCCGAAAGCGCGCACCAAGGCCATCGTGCAACGGCGATAGCAACAAGGTCCATGCCAGCGGCGCGATGCGCGCGGCGACCGGCACCCAGATCAGTGCCAGAAACTGGCTGTGCTCGATCATGCCATGCAGCAGCACGAGCTTGGTCAGCAGTTGCATGGTGATGGCCGTTACGCCGAAGCTGCCGACATGCGGATCTGCCAGGACGGCCAGGAGCCGCTCGCGGTCCTTGTGGGCCGCGCCGCTGGCATCGGCCATATCTCCCAGACCGTCCAGGTGAAGGGCTCCGGTGACGAGAACCCAGGCGATCAAGGCGGCAAGGGCTCCGGTCCAGGGATCGGTCCTTGCTCCAACCCAGGCGGCCCCGGCAACGATAAGGCCAATCACCAGCCCAGCAGCTGGAAACCAGCGCATGGACTGGGCGAATTCCTCGGCAGAAACCGTGAGCCGGGGTGTCGGCAAACGGGTGAGGAACTGGAGTGCGATGAGGAAGCCTTTCATGCGATCGGGCGCTTCATGTCCAAAGGCCCGCGATCTGGGCTGAGCGCGGCGTTCCCGGCCAGACCCGCAGGCTGATCAGCGCGGCATAGGGAAGGTCAAACGCCCAGACCTGCCGCTGTCCGAAGCCGAACAGGCTGGCCAGCGCAGCCCGGATTGCTCCGCCATGCGTTACGACCAGCGTGTCTTGCGGCGGGATTGCGGCCAAGGCCGCTTCCACGCGCGAAACCAGAGCAGACCAGCGCTCACCACCGGGTGGCGGATTGGCGTCCGGGTCGTCCCAGAACGCGCTGATCGCGGCACTGTCGACCTTAGCGGGTGCCAGACCGTCCCAGTCGCCGAAGTCCAGTTCGCGCCACCGTGAGTCGAGGATCGGGTGCAGCCCTCTTGGATCGGCGATAGCTCTTGCTGCCTCTGCCGAGCGCTGGAGATCGGAACATACAATCGACTGGAACGACAGTTCCTCGACCTGTGCCACGCATGATGCGACGCCCTCGGGCGTCGTAGGCGCATCGGTCCTTCCGAGAAGCAGACCGGGGTGGATGGGCTCGCCATGCCGCATGAGGTGCAGGAAAAACTCGCTCATACGCCAGCAGCCACGCCAGCTTCGGCAAAAGTGGCCATCTGGTTGTGTGCGGCGAGAGCTGAACGCACGATCTGGGCCGCGACCGCAGCGCCGCTCCCTTCGCCCAGGCGCATGCCCAGAGTGAGGAGCGGTGCGAGACCGAACCGCTCGAGCAACCGTTTGTGACCAGGTTCGGCCGAACAATGCCCTGCCAGGCAATGGTCGACAATTGCAGGTTCGGCGGCAAAGATCGGCGCGATGGCAGCGCAGCAGATGAAGCCATCCAGGAGCACCGGCACCCGAAGTTGCCTTGCACGGACAATTGCACCTGCCATTGCGGCTATTTCCCTCCCGCCCAGACGCCGCAGGGTTTCGAAAGGCGTTGACGGTGCAACCTGATGGAAGACGAGTGCCGCTTCGATTACACCGATCTTGCGCGCCACGCCCGCCGGATCGAGCCCCGTTCCCGGGCCGACCCATTCGCCTGCACCGCCTCCCAGCGCCTTTGCACAGAGGGCTGCAGCGGCCGTGGTGTTGCCGATGCCCATCTCGCCAGGGACAAGGAGATCAAGGCCGGCTTCGACCATGGCGGCCCCGGAAGACAGCGCGGCAAGGCATTCGCTTTCGGTCATGGCCGGGGCTGAGGTGAAATCGGCGGTTGGCCGGTCAAGCTCCAGCGCCAGCACCTGAAGATCGAGCCCGGCAGCGGCACACAGCGCGTTGATGGCAGCGCCACCTGCTTCAAAATTGGCCACCATCTGGTGGGTGACTTCGGGAGGAAAGGCGCTCACGCCCCGTGCCGTGACGCCATGATTGCCCGCAAACACGACTGCACGCCCCCGTTCCAGCCGGGGTCTTTCGTGGCCTTGCCAACCGGCCATGAAGATCGCGATCTCTTCCAGCCGTCCCAGGGATCCTGGCGGCTTGGTCAGTTGCGACTGCCGGTTGCGCGCGCTGGCCATTGCTGTTTCATCTGGCGCAGGCATATCGGCAATGGCAGCATCAAAGGCATCGACGGAAGAAAACGTGCTCATTGCGCGACAAAGCCCGGCGGCGGTGTGCGGGTGATGAAGTGGCCTTTGACGCCCTGCGGCCAGTCCTTGAACGGAACCCGGCCATGTTCGCTTTGCGCATAATGGACGGCATAATCGAGGATGGCAGCGGCGGCATCTTCATCGGGAGTGAAGCGGCCCAGAACATACCCGACTTTGCCTGGCGCACGAAGATGGACCGTGCAGAATTCGCTGCAGGCGAACAAGCAGGGCATTTCCTGCACCGCGATACCGGAATAGCGTTCATCGCGTGCCTGCACGGCGCGCAGGGCCTCGACCATACGCGCGCCACCACGCACACCGGCGTCATCCTCCTTTGCGGTGCTGCTGTGTCGGCAGGTGTTGCATGCTACTACGGCAGGGCCGTCCTCGACGGGGATCAACATAATTTCTTGCTCCATAGATTGGGGGTCATCGGTCGAACACTCGGTTGGTCACAGGTTCCCGGGCTTGCCAGCCCCGCCGCTCCAATTCGGGTGTCTGGGACGGGTCCTGGGGGTATCCGAAGCACAGCAGTGCAATCAGCGACCAGTCGGCGGGTACGTCCAGCAAGGCGCGGATGACACCGGGCTCGAGGATCGATACCCATCCGACGCCAATGCCGCGGAGCCTTGCCGCCAGCCAGAGTGTGTGGATCGCCAGCACGCATGAATAGCGCAACATCTCCGGCATACTGACAATGCCAAGTCCATGGCCTGCTTTGGGCTGCTCATCACAGAACACCACGATCAGTTCCGGGGCTTCGCGAAGGCCATGCAGCTTGAGCGAACGATACAGTTCCTGCCGGGCTTGGCAGGCATATTGCTGCGCTGCTTGTGCGTTCTGTGCATCGACATGGTCGGCCAGCGCCTGACGAAGGGTGGATGAACGCACGCGCACGAACCGCCAGGGCTGCGCATTCCCGACCGAAGGCGCGAGGGAGGCACACTCCAGCAGCGCACACATCTCCTCTTCCGCGACAGCACGGGCTTCGAAGTGCCGCACATCGCGTCGCCAGCGCAGCAGCTGCGCAAATCGAGCCGCGAACTCGGCATCGAACTGGGGCGGCAGATCGCTCAGAACTCGATCCCTGCCTGCGCCTTCACGCCCGAGCGGAAAGGGTGCTTGATCATGGTCATCTCGGTGACGAGATCGGCCGCCTCGATCAGTGCATCGGGCGCATTGCGTCCGGTGACGATGACATGTTTCATCTCGGGTTTCGCGGCAAACGCCTTAAGAACCTCATCCAAGGGCAGGTAGTCATACCGAAGGACGATGTTGAGTTCGTCGGCTACCACCATCTGGTAAGCCGGATCGGCGATCATGCGGCAGACTTCATCCCAGGCAGTACGTGCCGAAGCGATATCGCGTGTCCGGTCTTGCGTATCCCAGGTGAAACCTTCACCCATCGGCTTGAACTCGACATTTTCCGGGAAAGCGTCGAACACCGTCTTTTCGCCTGTCGCCATCGCGCCCTTGACGAACTGGACGACCCCGACCTTCATGCCATGTCCTATTGCGCGCACGACCATACCGAGTGCAGCGCTTGTCTTGCCCTTGCCCGTGCCAGTGTGAACGATCAGCAGCCCCTGCTCGCGGGTCTTGGTGGCCATCATGGTGCTACGCGCAGCCTGGATCTTGCGCATTTTCTCGGCATGGCGCGCATCTGCGCTTGCAGCTTCTTCTTCGCGGTCAGCAGGCATCGGCTCGTTCCTTTCGCATCAGGTAGACATCCATGATCCAGCCGTGGCGAGCGCGCAGTTCCGCGCGGCGCGCGGCAATCTGCGGCGCAGAATCGGCAAGTGGCCCATGCACCAGTGCTTCTTGCGACATGCCCAGATAGGCACCCCACCAGATCGTGATGCCAGCAGGATCGAGGACTTCGAAGGCGCAGCCGGAATCGAGCATGACGACGATCGTGTGCACTCCCAGCGGCCAGCCTTCCCGGCGCAACCTGCGGCCGGTGGTGATCGTGACAGGTTCGGCCAAGGCGTTCAGCGGGATGGCGTGAGCAGCCGTAAGAGCCTGAATGCTGGTGATACCGGGTTCGACGCGAACAGTTAGGTCGACCCCAGCCGTCCGGAGCCGATCGGCAATACGCAGTGTGCTGTCGTAAAGCGACGGATCGCCCCACACGAGCAGCGCGACCCGCCCACCATCAGGAAGGTGAACTGCTATCTGCTCTGCCCAAATCGCTGCAATCGCATCGTGCCAATCGTCGACGGCCTGCGTGTAGTCGCCATCCTGTCGGCGAACGGGCATGTCGAACTCGGCCATGCGGACCGGTGAGGCCAATGCGGCGCCACAGATGGAGTGGCGCAGGTCCAGGAGATCTGATTTGGCATCGCCTTTGCGGGGCAGCAGAATGAGATCGACCGCGTTGATTGTGCGTATTGCAGCACGCGTCAGGTGGTCGGGATTCCCGGTGCCTATGCCGATCAGATGGAGGTGGATCATGCCTCCTCCATCATGGGGCCGTAGATCACCAGTGCGGTTGCATCCGATCCGCCGTCGGCAAGTGACCGAGCAAGTCCGGCAATAGTGCTTCTGGTAAGTCTTTGGTCCGGTCGGCTAATGTTTTCTGCCAACAAGGCTGCAGTATCGTCCGCAAGTCCTGCCGCGACAAGCTGCGCAGCAAGCGCCGGAAATGTGCGCTTTGGCATGAAGACGACCGTTGTGGCACAAGGGTCGGCAAGCGCTGATAGATTGAGGTCTTCGGGTAAAGTGCCAGTCTTGCCATGTCCGGTTACGAACTGGACGCGTCTAGCGTGCTCGCGTCGTGTCAGTGGTATCGCGGCAGCTGCCGCTGCGGCGGTCGCCGAGCTGACGCCAGGAATGATCTCGAACGAGATTCCCGCATGGCGAAGCGCCTCAATTTCTTCTTCGAGTCGGCCGAACAAGCCAGCATCTCCCGATTTGAGCCGGATGACATGCTTCCCGGCCAGGGCATGGTCCACCAGAAGACGGCTGACTTCGGCCTGACTTGGAGATGGCCGACCGGCGCGCTTGCCTACCGCTACCAGTTCAGCGTCATCGCGCGCGCGGGCCAGGATCGGTCCCGCAGCCAGATCATCAAACAGGACCACCTGCGCTGTCTCAAGACGAGAAACGGCTTTAAGGGTCAGCAGCTCGGGATCGCCAGGGCCCGCACCCACAAATGATACGAACCCTTTCACGATGCGTTCGCGATCATGTGGAAGAAGGTTCCGGTCACGCGGCCGCGATACGAGCCTGTTTCGGCAACCGCGACGCCATCTGCATCGGTTACACATGCCAGCGCTGCGTCTGTCTGCTCGAGGATCGTCGAGTAGTGGAACTCGTGGCCGCGCAGTCTTTTGCCTTTGGCCAGTCCGGCTATCGGTGCCAGCAGTTCGGCCTGGCGATAGCCGAGATGCATCTTGCGCTGTGCATAGCTGGTAACAAGCCCCAGCAGGCCGGCCATACGATGCCGTTCTCCCGACTTGTCCACCAAGGCCTCGCCCAGAACCATGTAGCCGCCGCATTCGCCGTGGACCGGGCGGGTCTTGGCGTGATGGCGCAGGCCGGTCAGGAAGTTCGTCGCTGCAGCGATGGTCCCTGCGTGCAATTCCGGATAGCCGCCCGGCAGCCAGACAAGATCGGCATCGCGGGCAGGGGCCTCGTTTGCCAATGGCGAGAAGGGCATGATCTCCGCGCCAGCCCGCCGCCAACCTTCGAGCACATGGGGATAGACGAAGGAAAAGGCGGGATCGCGGGCGATGGCAATCCGCTGGGCAGGGGGAAGCGGCAGTTGGCCGGGGGCCGGAGGCGGGGCGCTGTTGCTGCTGGCGGCATGGCGGATGGCATTCAGATCGACATTTGCACGCAGAAATGCGGCATAGTCCGATATCGCCCGCTCGAGATCGGGATGCTCGACAGCCTGGACCAGACCGAGATGGCGTTCTGGCAGGGTGAGATCGCCGCGCCGGGGCAGGGCACCCAGCACAGGCATGCCTATCGCTTCCATCCCCCGGCGCACCAGCCGTTCATGGCGGGGACTGGCCACCCGGTTCAGGATCACGCCTGCAAACGGCAGCGTGTCATCCAGATGCTTGAAACCGAGCGCCGTTGCAGCGGCGGATTGGGCTTGTCCGGACACGTCCAGCACCAGCACAACCGGCCAGCCCATTGTCCGTGCAATGTCCGCACTGGCGCCATTGCCAACGGCACCCCGGCTCGCGACACCATCGAAAAGGCCCATCGAAGCCTCGGCAAGCACCATGTCCGCGCCAACAGCCTCTCCCGCGATTGCAGCGATCAGCTCGCCATTCATGGCCCAAGTATCGAGGTTGAACGACGCACGGCCGCAGGCGGCGCGGTGAAAGGCGGGATCGATATAGTCGGGACCGCTCTTGAAGGGCTGGACCACCGCGCCGTCTTCAACCAGCGCTCGCAGCAGGCCCAGCATGACCGTAGTCTTGCCCGTTCCCGATGCCGGAGCGGCGATCATCAGGCCTGAAACGCTCATTCCCCGGCTCCTGCAAAGCGCGAGCTCGCATCCTGTGGGCGGAAGCGCCGGTCGTAGCCGTGGGCGTAGAGGCTGCTTTGTGCGAAGTCCTCCGCCCCCAGCACCCGTCCGACAAGGATCAGCGCGGTTCGTTCCATGCTGCCGGCGATGGCTGTTTCGACGGTGTCGAGGGTGGCCCGGACGATCCGCTGGTCGGGCCAGCTGGCGCGCCAGACGACCGCAACGGGGCAATCCGCGCCATAGGCGGGAGCAAGATCGGCCACGACCCGCGCGAGGTTGTGGATCGATAGATGGATAGCCAGAGTCGCGCCCGTCACAGCGAAATTGGCGAGGCTCTCGCTCTGCGGCATCGCGCTGGCCCGCCCTGGCGTGCGCGTGAGTACCAGCGACTGGCCGAGCTCGGGCAAGGTCAGTTCGGCTTCCAGAGCCGCCGCTGCCGCCGAGAAGGCGGGAACACCCGGCGTGACCGTAAACGGAATGTCCAGTGCGCGCAGGCGGCGCAATTGTTCGCCCATTGCCGACCAGACGGACAGGTCGCCCGAATGGAGGCGGGCAACATCGCACCCTGCGGCGTCAGCCTCCGCTATCTCGGCGATGATCTCGTCCAGCGTCATGGGCGCGGTGTTGACGATGCGGGCACCGGGCGGACAGTGATCGAGTACAGCCACGGGAACCAGCGAACCGGCATAGAGGCAGACCGGGCTGGCGGCGATCAGGTCGCGCCCTCGCAGGGTCAAAAGATCGGGTGCGCCGGGGCCGGCGCCGATGAAGTGGACGGTCATGGCTGTGATCCTTCGGCAATGGCGCAGCTGGCCATGCGATCGGGCGAGATGTGGCGCGTGCGCAAAAGGCGGGCGCCCGGACCAGCGGCGACCAGCGCGCAGGCTTCTGCGACACTGCCGGTCGCGCGTGCCTTCAGGCTGGCGGCAGAGCTGGTGGGCGTAGGCGTGGTGGACAGGGACGCCGATGGGATGCCGGTCATCGGCAGTCCCAGTGCCTCTGCAAGCGGTACCAACGCAGACGTCTTGTCGATGGCGGTCGCCAAATGGGTTATAGGGGGCAGCCCGTCCTGCGCCAGTTCCAGCGCCGCCCGCAGCGAAGCGAGGCCTGCGCCGCGCCGAAAGCCGAAGCCAGCCACGATCATAGCGTGACGCTCCACTGTACCACGGGATAGCGCCCCTTCCAGCCATGCCGCTGGCCAAGGGGCACGGCATCGGCCAGTTCGATCCGCAGCAGACTGCCGCCCTTTGCGCCATGCCAACGGGTAAGAGCGGCTTCAGATTCAAGGCTCACGGCGTTCGCCACCAGCCGCGTTCCATCAGGCAGCCGGGCCCAGAGGGCATCGAGCAGCGGGTCGGACAAGCCGCCACCGATGAACACAGCATGCGGATGGGGGCCTTCCGGCAGGCCTTCGGGCATCCGGGCATTGATCACATCCAACCGGTCTACACCCAGAGCCTTGGCGTTTGCGCGGGCGCGGCCGGCCCGTAGCGGATCGGCTTCGAACGCGGTCGCCCGGTTGGCGGGATGAGCCAGCAGCCATTCGATCGCGATTGACCCAGAACCCGTGCCGATATCCCAGAGCCATTCACCGGCACGCGGGGCGAGGGCCGAGAGGGTCAGGGCGCGCACCGGGGCCTTGGTGATCTGTCCGTCGTGATCGAACCACGCATCCGGTCTGCCGGATGTGACGGGCAGGACATTGCCTGAACCGGCGAACGCGATGCCCACGGCAACGGGATGGGCAATGTCTGCGAACGGCAGGGCTTGCGCGGTCGTCACGCGGAGGCGTTCATGGGGGCCGCCCAGCGCTTCCATCACATGAAGCGTCGATGGGCCGAAGCCCTTGCTGGTCAGATATTGCGCCGCCGTGGCAACGGCATCGCCATCGCGCAGCAGGACAATGGCGCGCTGGGCGGGTGCGATATGGGGGCACAAGCGGTCCAGCGGCGCTGCGTGCAGGCCGAGGCAGGCCGTTTCCTCGATCGGCCAGCCCAGCCGGGCGGCAGCAAGGCTGAAGGTCGATGGCGCGGGGTGCGCAACCCATTCCGCCGGACCGAGATGGCGCGCAAGGCTTGCGCCTGCGCCGAACCAGAACGGATCGCCCGATGACAGCATGACCACCCGCCGCCCGCGATGCGCCAGCAGTTCGGCTATGCCGTCGGCAAAGGGAACTGGCCATTTGAAGACCGCGCAGGTAAGCGCGGGAAGCAGCGCTAGATGGCGCGCCGATCCCATGACCAGTTCGGCCCTGGCCAGCGCGGCCCGGCCCGCTGAGCACAGGCCGTCCACGCCGTCTTCACCGATGCCGATGATCGTCAACCATGCGCGAGGGTCCATGTCAGCCATGCCGAATGTTCTCCTGCTTGGCGGAACAACCGAAGCGAGCGCACTGGCGCGCCTGCTTGCGGCAGCGCAGGTTGCGACGACACTCAGCTACGCGGGCAGGACCGACAACCCGCGGCCACAGCCGGTGCCGATCCGCGTCGGCGGCTTTGGTGGGGTGGCGGGGCTTGTGGCCTATCTCCAAGACCATCGCATCACGCATCTGGTCGATGCGACGCATCCCTTTGCCGCGACTATGAGCGCACATGCCATAAAGGCCGCGCGGATTGCCGGGATTGCCCATATCGCCTTGACCAGACCCGCATGGGAGGCCGGGTCGGGCGATCGCTGGACATGCGTGAGAGACACTGCCGCTGCGGTGGCCAAACTTGCGGGCACGCCGCGCCGCATCCTGCTCGCGCTGGGCCGAATGCATGTGGAAGCCTTTGCCGCACAGCCGCAGCATCACTACCTGCTGCGCTTTGTTGACCCTCCGGCTGCGCCCCCAGGCCTGCCCTCCCACGACCTTGTCATCGATCGCGGGCCGTTTACGGCTGAAGGTGATCGGCTGCTGATGCAGTCTCACATGATCGACCTTGTTGTGTGCAAGAACGCCGGTGGCACGGGCGCCGAGGCAAAGCTTGTCGCTGCGCGCCAGCTCAAGCTTCCGGTCGTGATGATCGACCGCCCGGTGATCGGTGACCGGATCGAGGTCTGTCGCGCAGAAGATGTGCTGGAATGGCTTGGTCATGAGGCCACTTCCGCAACGGACCGGGGCGTATAGAGGATAGGGCCTGCCGCACGTTCGATGATCCGCGTCCGGCTTGATCCCACGATCACCGTGGTGCGCATGTCGGCCATTTCATCGTGCGCCTTGCCCAGCGGCACGATGCGCAGATCTTCCTGCGGCGTTGTGACGGCGCGGGCAAACAGCATCGGGCGATCATCGCCGCACAGCTCCTTCAATAAGGCCAGCGCACGGGCGAAGCCTTCGGGACGTGCCTTCGAGCGGGGGTTGTAAAGCGCCAAGGCAAAGTCCGCCTCCACGGCCAGCCGCAGCCGCTTTTCGATCATGGCCCAGGGTTTCAGGTTGTCGGAAAGATTGATCGCGCAAAAATCGTGACCCAGCGGTGCCCCGGCCCGTGCACTGGCGGCCAGCATGGCGGTGATGCCCGGCAGCACCCTGATATCCAGCGTCCGCCAGCGGGAAGGACCTGCCTCAAGCGCTTCGAATACCGCCGAGGCCATCGCGAACACCCCCGGATCACCTGACGATACGACAACGACCCTGCGGCCCTGCGCCGCAAGATCGAGCGCCAGAGCGGCGCGGTCGAGCTCCACCCGGTTGTCCGAGGGGTGAAGCGTCAGGCCTTCGCGTGCAGCTATCCGGGCGACATAGGGAATGTACCCGATCACGTCCGTAGCCCCGGCCAGCGCGGCGGTGACTTCGGGTGTGACGAGTGCCTCGTCTCCTGGTCCCAGACCGGCGATTGCTAGCCAACCCTTGTCCTTTTCCCCGGTCATGGTCGCCTCCCCTGACCATGGATCAGCAGGATCGAGAAATAGGGGGTCACCGCCTCAGCCTCGGCCAGCATGGTGACGCGCTGTCCGGGCATCGCTGCGTGTTCGACCAGCCATGCCGCATCCATGCGCCCGGCGGCTGCCACGGCGCGGCGAAGCTTGGGCAGGTTCCGACCGATCTTCATCACCACCAGCGCGTCAGTCTCGCGGATCCGGCGGGCAAGCTCGGCTTCCGGCAGCGTGGCCATGACCACGGTCATCACATCATCGCCCCAGGTGATCGGCAGGTCCGTCGCGGTCCAGGCGCCAGACATGCCCGTGATGCCAGGGACGACTTCCACCGGTATGCGGCCTGAAAGGCGGGCATGGAGGTGCATGAAGGAGCCGTAGAAGAACGGGTCGCCCTCACACAGCACGACGACGTCCTCACCCTGCTGCGAAATCGCTGCAAGCCGCTCCGAACAGTGCGTGTAGAACGCCGACAGGCAGGCATTGTAGCGAGGATCGGATACCGGGATTTCGGTGGTTACCGGATATTCCATCGGAAACTCGATCACGTCAGCGCGGAGCATCCCTTCCACGATGCGCCTTGCCTGGCCGGGCCGCCCAGCCTTGCGGAAATAGGCGACGTGGTGCGCCGTGCGTACAAGCCGGTCGGCGCGCACGCTCAGCAGGTCTGCCGCACCCGGACCAAGCCCGACACCGTGAATGGTGCCGATGTTCGTGCCGGCGTTCATTCGGCCGTACTCGCCAGCGCGTTGATGGCCGCCACGGTGATGGCACTGCCGCCAAGGCGGCCCTCGACGACGCAGCAGGGTGCAGGAGGAGCGGCCCAGAGGGCAGCCTTGGATTCAGCTGCTCCCACGAAGCCCACCGGACAGCCGATGATCGCCGCAGGGCGTGGGCAGGCGGGGTCTTCCAGCATGTTCAGCAGATGAAACAGCGCGGTTGGTGCATTGCCGATCGCCACGACCGCACCCGCCAGAATGGGCCGCCACAGTTCCAGCGCGGCAGCGGATCGGGTGTTGCCGATCTTGCGTGCAAGGTCAGGCACCGCAGGATCTTGCAGCGTGCAGATGATTGCGTTGCTCCCGGGAAGCCGGGCGCGGGTGATCCCTTCAGACACCATCCGCGCATCGCACAGTATCGGCGCGCCGCCGGCCAGCGCAGCGCGTGCCGCATCGGCAAATCCCGACGAGAACCGGATATGCGCTGCAAGTCCGACCATCCCGGCCGCATGGATCATCCGCACTGCCACCTGCTCTTCGCCTGGCGCGAAAGGGGAGAGATCGGCTTCGGCGCGGATCGTGGCAAACGACTGGCGATAGATCGCTGCCCCGTCGGTTTCATAGACATGGGGCATCAGACGGCTCCAAAATGCGCGAGGATTTCGCTGGCGCTCAAGCCGGAGCGGGACGGAGGCGATCCGGCTTTGCCAGCAAGGACCAGATCGAACCTGCCGTTGCGTCCGGTCAGCGTGACATCGGCCACCTGCGAGCAGGCGCAGCCTTTGGCACAACCCGAAACGTGCAGCCGTCCCGAGACATAGGGCGCAAGTCGGCGCGCAAGCGCACGGGTTTCAACCGTCGCCTGTGCGCACAATGGTGCGCCCGGGCAGGCTTCCACATGGGGCAGCGGATCAGGTTTAGCGCCGGTGGACGGGTGGGTCCGGGCAGCCGCCGCCCCCTCGATCAACAGCCGCCGCCACGGTGTTGTTCGCAGTCCAGAAGCAGAACCGGATTCGAGCAGGATGGCGAGCTCCGAAGCCTCTATCAGCCCGAACGCCAGCGCGATCGATGGATGATGTCCGGTGCCAAGCACATGGCCCGGTTCAGCCATTGCAGGCGCGATCGCACCTTTTGCCCATGCGGGAAGTTCCGCATCCCAACGGGCCATGCGCCCGGCTGCGGCGGCGCCGCTCGCGGCGAACCAGTGAGCGAGAGCGATCAGGGCGTCCGCTTCCGTGCCTGGAGACAGGCTTGATCCGGTGAGGCAACCATCGGCGCGAAGGATGAGGCTGCCGTCCGTGCCGCGTTCGACACGGAAATCGCCGGATGCGCCGGTCAGCACAGCGGCAGGGCCGGCATCGATGACGAACCCGACCTTGCCGGGAAGATCGGGCCATTCGCCTATCCGGGCCAGCAGGGCGTTGGCGATGCGGTGGGTGTCGTCGTTCTCCTGCCAGTCGGGCGCGACAAGGACGTTGCGCCGCGCTTCGAGTGCAGGCTCGGGCTGCACTAATTCCAGCGCAATCAGCCTTTGGATCAGCAAGGGCCAGCGATCTTGGGCAACGCCGCGAATCTGCAGATTGGCGCGCCGCGTCAGGTCGATCAGCCCGCTGCCGCAGGTGGCGGCCGCATCGCAAAGGGCCAGCGCCTGCTCCCGTGTCAGCCGCCCGAGCCGGGGTTTGACCCGCACCAGTAGGCCGTCGCCGGATATCATCGGGTGCCATGCGTCCGGGCACCAGCCCTTGACGGCAAATCCGGTCATGGTGCCTCCCGCAGGCTGGCCAGGATGGAATTTCGCCGGGTGCGCCAGAGGCCCGCGGCATGCAGCGCGGCAAAGCGCGCTTCCATCGCCGCCAGTGCATCGGGATTTTCGCGTTCGAGGAAGGCGCGAACTTCGGACTGGCCGAGCGTTGCCTCGTGATAAAGGTCGATCAGCTGCGGCGGCACGCTGCCGGAAAGATGTGCGAAAGCGCCAAGATGGTCCAGCGTCGCGGCCAGTTCCGCGCCCCCACGAAAGCCGTGGCGCATCATTCCTGCGATCCAGCCTGGATTGGCGGCTCGGGCACGGACCACGCGGGCAATTTCTTCGGTCAGCGTGCGGGCCGCCGGGTTGTTCGGGTCCCGATTGTCGAGATGATAGAGTGCGGCCTTGCCTCCGACAATCGCCTGGGCTGCGGCAAAGCCTGCCTCGTGCCCGGCATAGTCCGCGGCCAGCAAGAGGTCGGTTTCAGGCAGGTCCTGCAGGTGGACGAAGGCGTCCGCGCTGGCCACTCGCAGACGGATGCCATCGGGGTCAGCCTCGCTTCCCGTGCTGGAATCGGAAACGCTATCCAGCGCGTGGTCGGAGGCTGCCAGCCATGCTTCGCCCGCCGCACGCCGGGCATCATCGGTATAGGTTTCGGCCGCGTCTCCGATCCCGAGTCCATACCGGCCCGGACGCGGACCATAGACGCGCGGCGCTGGGGCCAAGGCAACGAAAGGGTTCCAGTCGGCGGGTTCGTCCCTGGTGCACAGCGCCCGGACGGCCTGACCGAACAAGGCGGGCAGGGTGGGAAAGGCATCACGAAACAGGCCCGAAACGCGCAGCGTTACATCGAGGCGAGGGCGGTCGAGCATGGCGAGTGGGAGAATCTCAACCCCCGTCACGCGCTCTGAAGCCATGTCCCACATCGGCTTTGCCCCCAGAAGGTGCAGCGCCATCGCAAACTCTTCACCAGCCGTGCGCATGGTGGCCGAACCCCACAGATCCACCACAAGGCCACGCGGGTAGTCGCCGTGATCCTGCAGATGGCGGCGGAGCAGCTCCTCGGCGAGCACGACGCCCTGTGCATGCGCTGCGCGCGAAGGTACTGCGCGCGGATCGATCGTGTAGAGGTTGCGTCCCGTCGGCAGCACATCGGTTCGTCCGCGATGGGGCGAGCCAGATGGTCCGGGAGCGATCCATCGGCCGTCCAGCCCAGCCAGAAGCCCGTTCCGCTCTGCCGCGCCCTGTTCACCGCGGCCGAAAACGTGGAGACCGTCACCGAACTGGCTGGCTTTCACATCGCAGACGAAGCGATCGATCCGGGTGATCGCTTCGACCAGAGTGGTGGCGGTATCAAGGCCGAGCTCTGCCTCCAGCCCCAGCGCGGCAGCTTCCTCGCGGATGGATTTCTGCAGACGGTCCCGGCGGGCAGGGTCCAGCCCGTCGGCATTGGAGAATTCGTCCAGCAAAGCCTCGATCCGGCCCAGCCCGGCGCCGCTTCCGGTCGGGACGAGCGGCGGCGGCACATGGCCGATGGTGACAGCACCGATGCGGCGCTTGGCCTGCGCTGCCTCGCCCGGATCGTTGACGATGAAGGGATAGATGACCGGCATCGCTTGTGTCAGCGCTTCGGGCCAGCAAGCGTCAGACAGCGCTACAGCCTTCCCCGGCAGCCATTCCAGCGTACCATGCGCGCCAACATGGACCAGCGCATCCGTACCCTGCTGGCCCAGCCACAGGTAGAAGGCGACATAGGCGTGCCGCGGGCAGCGCGAGAGGTCGTGATAGTCTGCATCGCGACTGATAGGCTCGCCCCGCTCGGGCTGAAGCGCCACCAGCACCTGGCCGAGCGTGAGCGCCGGGAAGCGAAATGCCCCATCGACAGCCAGCGGATCGTCTTCCGGCTCTCCCCATGCCGAGGCAAGGTCCTGCCGCAGCGTCTCGGGCAGGGCGGACATGGCAGTGCGATAGGCATTCAAAGGCCAGACCAGATGCTCGGTCGCCAGCTGCCTGGCAAGATCGGTGGGGCGGCTGACCTTGTACCCGGCCTCTGCCAGATCGGCGACAATCGCATCGACTGAGGCCAGCGCGTCAAGACCCACGGCGTGCGCCATCTGGTAGGCCTTGCCGGGGTAGGTCGACAGGATCAGGGCGACGCGGCGTTCGCATGCCGGCTTGCGGGCCAGCCCGATCCAGCGCGCCACGCGGTCGGCGACCGCTGCGATCCGGTTGTCATCGCCGCGGTGCGAATAGGGAGCGAAGCCGAGTGCCGGATCGCGTTCGCCCGCTTCCTTGAAGCTCGACACGCCTGCAAAGATGCGCCCGTCAATCTCGGGGAGTACGACATGCATGGCAAGGTCAGCCGGCGAGAGGCCACGCGATGTGCGCGCCCATCCTGCGCGCGGTGCGGTGGCAAGCGCGATCTGGAAGACCGGAACGCCCCCCCCGTCGAGCGGCGTTCCGCCATCCTCGCCCCGCGCTGAAAAAGCCGTGGCATTGACGATGGCTGCAGGCGCCAGCGAACGCACCCAGCGATCCACCTGTGCCCTGACCTCAGGGGGCTTGAGCGAGGGGACGAAGATCGAGAGCGCGTCAAAGCCGCGTTGTTCAAGCGCGGAATGAAGCGCGGCGATCGGGTGCAGGTCGTGTGCGGCGAGGTACGCACGGTAGAAGACGATCAGGATCAGCGGCCGATCCGCATTGGGCCTGAAGCTGGCAGGATCGATGATCCCGCAGGAGGGGTGCCATCCGCCAGTTGCCGGCAAAGCCGTGCATTGCGTCACAGTGCTGACGCCAAGCCCTGCGGCGTGCGCGAGAGCGGCCAGGGCCGCGCGCGCCGCTGCCGCGCCGCCCTCGTCACACAACTGGCAAAGCTTGGCCAGCGTGGCGGCAGGAAGCGTGGAGACACTGTCGAGGTGCCAATCCGGCCGACCATCGGCAGGCAGGACAGCAAGCGCAATCCCGCGCGATCGGGCGAGGGTCTCGACCTGTTGAAGGCCGTAGCTCCAATAGGGCGTGCCGCCGATCAGCCGGATCAGCACGGCCTTTGCCCCGGCCAATGTCTTTTCGATATAGGTGTCGACCGACAAAGGGTGGATCAGCGCGGCAAGATTGGCGAGCCGCAACGAAGGAAATGCCGGATCCGCCGCTTGCGCCTGGCGCCAGCCTTCCGCGAACGCACCAAGATCGCTGTCCGAGAAGGACAGGACGACAAGATCCGCAGGCTCCTGCCCCAGATCCTGTGGGATGGCCGTTTCCTCCATCCCATGCGTTTCGCGAAAGATGACGTGCACGGCCTAGCTTAGCCTGCCAGCACCGCGCGAATGGCAGGCTCGTCGATATCGTCATGCTCGGCGATGGCGACCAGGGTGGTCTGGCGCCGCTCATCGGGGCGCCATGGGCGGTCGTACTGGTGACGAACCCTCGACCCGACGGCCTGCACCAAGAGGCGCAAGGGCTTGCCAGTCACGGCAGCGTAGCCTTTTACCCGCAGGATGCGATGGTCGCGGGCGAGCGTTTCGATACGCGCCACCAAATCGGCGGGATCGGCAATCTCGCCGAGCGCGATGACGGTGCTGTCGAAATCGTCGTGCTCGTGATCATCCTCATTGTCGTGATGCGAGGGCCGGGCAGCGATATCGTCTTCGGCGGCAGCTCCAAGTCCAAGGATCACGCGAGGGTCGACAATCCCTTCGGCTATCTCGATCACAGGCACGGGGCGGGGTGCTTCGGCCGCAATGGCTGCCCTTGCGGCAGCGACTCCGTCAGGTCCGGCCAGATCAACCTTGGTCAGCAAAACGAGATCGGCGCAGGCAAGCTGGTCCTCGAAGACTTCGGACAGCGGGGTTTCGTGGTCGATCCCCGGGTCTGCGGCGCGCTGGGCCTCCAGCGCTGCAAGATCGGGGGCAAACCGTCCGGCAGCAACCGCTTCGGCATCGGCCAGCGCAAGGACGCCATCCACCGTGATGCGACTGCGGATTGCCGGCCAGTCGAAGGCCTTGAGCAAGGGCTTGGGCAGGGCCAGCCCTGATGTCTCGATCAGGATATGGTCAGGGCGCGGATCAAGCGCGAGCAGGCGCTCTACGGTGGGAATGAAATCGTCCGCCACGGTGCAGCAGATGCAGCCGTTGGCCAGTTCGACGATGTTTTCCGCCGGGCAATCGGGAATGGCGCAGGATTGTAGGATGTCCCCATCCACCCCCAGAGTACCGAATTCATTGACGACCACAGCCAATCGGCGTCCGCCAGCGTTGCGGATCAGGTGGCTGATCAGCGTGGTCTTACCGGCACCCAGAAAGCCGGTGATGATCGTGACGGGTACCTTTGACAGGTCCGACATGGCAGTTCCTCCGCGCGCCAGAGCGACACCGGGCAGGGCTTGCCGGACAGGTCCGGTCGGCGCGCGACAACGGGCTGGCGCGACAGACGCCCGAAACCACGCGGCCGTGCAGCCCCAGCCGCACAGCTTCGTCGCTCAGACGGAAGAGTACCGTGCCTTGGCCATCCCCTGGACCCGGGCAAGAGCGACCAGAGCGCCGGCAGGTCTCCTGGCTCGCGGGTCACAGCTTGATGCACGCCTTCCCAGATGCGCGTTCATGCGCGGTCCAGTGGCTTTTCCTGCACGCGCAGGAAAAATGTGCATCGCGCTATCCGCTTACAGTTGCAGGGACAGCCGCGGATTTGGGAGCTACGCTCCCGCACCGCATTCCCGATTAAGCCCCGTTGGGGGCACCGGCGCGATCATCGATGGCACGGGCAAACCCGCATCATCATTGAATATCTCTAGACCCAAACTTCGATCATGCCAATCAAAGTTCGCGCTGAAATTGCAGGCGCAACCTCACTGTTCCGTTTCATCGGTTTCAACGGGAGCGCGGTCGAACCAGACGCGCCAGGGACCCACGTGCTCGTGACCGGCAGCGGCAAGACGGCGCAGGACGATGCGGGCTTTCGTTCGGCCCCGCCGTGTGTCGGGCCAATCAAAGAATTCAGGGTTTGCGCCTTCAGCCACAGCGGTGCGGATATGTGCGTCCACGGCACGATCCTGATCAAGGCCAAAGCGTTCAAGCATAGGTGAAAAGGCGGTGTCCGTATCGGGCACGAAATCGTGCCGTTCACCCAGTGCGTTCCGCCAAGGTGAGCGAGGGTGAATGTTCAGGATCGACTGATAGCCATCCGGAATGGGGACGTTGGCGCCATGTGGCCGACCCTTCCCGATAAGCTTGGCAAGCAGATGGGTGTGCGGGCCTTCCGGCGATTTCCCATCCGGAGGCGGAATCGGTTGGAAGACTTCGATCCGTCCGGCAGGCGAGAGCATGACCCGGTGGGGCTGCGCACGCAGAACCTCGGCCATGACTGTTGGCGAAGACAGCAGGTCCTGACCTTCAAGAGCCTCGAGAGCCCCGATCAGCGCTTCGTCGTCAGTGCGGGCGCACATCCTTATGGTGCCGTTACAAACGCCCATGTCGAACAGGCGGCTCGACTGGTCTTCCCTGCGAATGGCGTCGGTATCGGCGCCCAAAGATACGACAGCCCGATCGACCGAACCAGTCAGAGGCGCGCAGAGCGCCATTGCATGACCCCAGCTTTCGCCATCAGAGGACAGGCTATCCCAGGCAAGGCATTCAAAGCTATCCGAATGCCTGATCCGCAAGGCACCGCGAGCGGTCACGATTTCGATATTGTCGCGGTCGTTTTGAACCGTGGCCGGCTCATCCTCGTCGCGAATGAATTCGCCGATCGCACCGAATGTGCCGATGCTCCAGCCATGGCCAGGGTCGCACGCGAGACGTGCCAGTTCGTCAAAGGAAATCTGGTTCATGATGATACCCCGGACTTGAGAAAGCGGACGGAAATGCCGTCCCCGTCACGAGATAACCGGACCGGAACGTCATAGAGCGAGGTGAGTAGGCTTTCGGTGACGACTTCGTGCGTCGGACCGTGTGCAAGCAATCGCCCATCGCGGATTGCGAGGATCGAGTCCGCGAAGGCCAAGGCCAGATCAAGATCGTGGATCGCCATGACAACCGTGCACCCGGCCGTGGTCCGGGCCTTGAGACGCTGGACGGCATCGATGGCATGGCGTGGATCCAGACCCGCGGTTGGTTCATCAACGATCAGAAGCGCTGGATCGCCGACAATCGCGCGGGCCAGCATTGCCCGCGCCAGTTCGCCACCCGACAATTGCGTGGCTGGCCGATCCCGCAAACCCAGCAGATCGCAGGCGAGCAGTGCATCGTCGATGGCGGGAAGCAGAGCGGACGGTATGGTGCCGAATGCTGGCAGCGCCGGAGTCAGCCCGAGCGCAACCACGCGCTCTACGGTGATCGGCCAATCAACCCCCGCACGTTGCGGCAGATAGGCACGCAACTTGGCAAGTTCCCGGCGGCCAAGGCGGTGGAGGTCCTTGCCATCGAGTTCGACCGAACCTTGCACCGGGCGTTTGAGGCCCGATGTGATGTCCAGCAAGGTGCTCTTGCCGGCGCCATTGGGGCCGATCACAGCAGTCAGATGGCCCGATGGAACACGCGCCGATATCCCGTCAAGGACCAGACGCTGCCCCCGGCGCGCCGAAACACCATGAAAGTGCAGCGCGCTCATGCGGTGCGTCTCCGGACATGAAGGACCAGCCACAGGAAGAACGGTGCCCCGATCAGGCTGATGAACACCCCGAGATTTAGCGGCATGCCCCGGAATACCAATGTGCGCGACGCGATGTCGGCGAGGGTTACCAGAACGGCTCCAACCAGCATGGCCGGGATGAGCACCTTGCCTGGACGATGGGCGACCAGAGGCCGGACAAGGTGAGGCGCAATCAGGCCTACGAAACCGATCGTTCCGGATACGGCGGTTGCGCCTCCGACGCCAAGGGCCGTACCGATCAGCGCCAGCATGCGCGTTCGTGAAACCGCAATCCCCAGGCTTTCAGCCTGCGCTTCACCCAATGCAAGAGCATCCAGAGCTCGGCCCGTCAGCAGAAGCATCGTACCCCCGGCAAGGATAAAGGGTGTGGCAAGGCGGACATGATCCCAGCTTCGATCGGCAAGCGAACCCATCAGCCAGGTCATGATCTCGTAAGCGGCATAAGGATTGGGGGAGAGGTTGAGCGCCAGACTGACGCCTGCACTGGCTATGCTGCTGACTGCTGCCCCGGCCAGGATGAGCGATAGGGTACCGCCTCCCCGCGCAAGGATGAAGGCAATGCCTGTGGTGACGAATGCACCTGTCAGACCAAACAGCGGAGCGGCAAGGGTAAAACTGGCGGCAAAGCCGAAATAGATGGCGATGACCGCACCGAGCGAGGCACCTGCCGAAACGCCCAGCAGGCCGGGGTCAGCCAGCGGGTTTCGCAACAGCCCCTGCATGACGGCACCCGAGAGGCCAAGGATGCCACCGATGGCCATCGAAAGGACAACCCGTGGCAGGCGGATCTGGGTGACGATCTGGCCAGCCAGATCCGCATGATCGAAAGCCAGCGCCTGAAACGCTTCGCGTGGTGTCAACCAGACGGAGCCAGCCAGCACCGAAGCGAAAGCGCTGGCGAGCAGACAACTGACCAGCATGGGAACAAGCCACCGGGTCATAGCGATTTCCCACCGGCAAAGGGAAGGGGAGAGCGGGCATGGAGAGCCGCTGAACGAAGTTCGTTGCGCAACTGCATCGCGGCTTCCGTCACCATCGGCGTTCCGCAAACGTAGTACGCCTGTCGGATCGTCAGCGTACGGTCACCGTCCCAGTAGCGACGGATTAGAGGGTGTCGCTCGACGTTTTCGCGAAGCCCCGGGCGGCGACCTACCCCGGCGCCTTTCACCAGCAGGGACGGAGCAGAAAGGAGCAGGATTTCGATATCCGGTTTGCCGTAGCTGCTCTTCTGCAGTGTGTTGGCAACATTGGTCGCACCGGCTGTCTTGAGCACAGTGTCATAGAGAGACCCCGTGCTTGCATTGAAGCCAGCACCATCCCACGCAGCCACTCGTAGCGGCGGGCCCGGATCGCGCGCAAGGTCGGCCAGTTGGCGGTCCATTTTTGCGATCAATTCCTCGCCGCGAGCGGGCTCTCCTACTGCCTTGGCGACCTGTCGGGTTATCTTGCGGATATCTTCGTAGGTTTCCGCATGATCGACCTCGATCATTGGAAACCCTAATCGCTTAAGCAGTCCGCGTGTTGCCGGCGTCGTAAATGCCCCGGCAATAACCAGGTCCGGCTTCTGGCGCAGGACCTCCTCCGACATTCCATGGTTGATGTCGACACGCGCAGCCTCGCGGAACATGAGGGAGCCGTCGGGATCGCGCGACAGCCAAGTGACCGACGCGATCCGCTCAGGTGGCAGCAATGCCAGGACAAGCTGATCCGTGCACTGGTTCATCGACATGACATGGACTGGCTTTGCTGCCGCCTGGCTGCGACTACCAGACGGCTCCGTGCAACCGGCCAGAGCCGGAAGCACGGAGATCATCCAAAGGAGGCAGAGCGCCTTGCGGAACATCAGAAGCGGACGCGAACGCCACCATAGCCTGCGCGGCCCGGAGTGGCGAAACTGAACACCTCTTCGTATTGCTCGTTGATGAGGTTTTCTACGCGCGCAAACAACGAAATGTTGGGGCGCAACTTGTATTCGGCATTCAGGTTAACCAGTACATATTCCCTCAGGGACACGCGCACCGGAATGAAGCTTGGATTTGTAAACGCGACATCGGTCTGACGCCCGTTGTAGCGCACTGTCAACGTACCCGAAAAGCGCTCATCCTTGCTGAACACTGTCGCGTTGAAACTGCCGATATGCTTGGGGCGACGCACCTCGACTGTGCCGTTTTCTCGCGCATGAAGCCATGTGTAGGCGGCGTCCAGCCTGATCTGGGGAATTGGACGGGCGGCAAGGGCCACCTCAATGCCATGCTGTTTCGACAAAGTTGCACGGTTTGATGGCGTCGCTATGAAGGTCGGAGCGGGGAAGGTCGTGAAAATTTCGTCCTTCAGGCGGCTATCGAAATAGGTCGCGCTTATGGTGGCCTTGCCATCGCTGAAGCTTTGCTCGATGCCGGCTTCCCACCCTTCCGACTTCTCGGGCCTCAGGTTAGGGTTGCCAATATAGCGGCCATCGGAAAATCCATAGAGCTCGAAATAGCCCGGATTCTTGACCCCCGTTCCATAGGCACCGCGAACACGGGTACCAGTCGGGAGCGAATAACTGCCTTGAACCCGCCAAGTTGTGGGGTCATCAAAGCGATCATTTTCGTCATGGCGGATCGATGCACCAAAAGAGAATGCGTCGTTGATCAGCAGTTCATACTGCCCGACAATCCCGACATTGTCGGTCGATCTTTTTCCCTGAAACGCGAAGGATGACGGTGTGGTGTTCTGGAATTCTTCGCGCTCGACGTCGATTGCGGCGGTCAGGCGATGCCGGATGGCGTCGGTGCCCAGCCGCAGGCTCGATTCGAACGAGCCTTTGTAGCGGTTACCCTTGTTGCCGTAATCGAAGCCCGCAGCGTCGAAGCCCTTGCGCTCGCTCAACGCGACTTGCCCTGTCACTGCGTTCGTCCAGCGGCCGTCGAGCCCGATCAGTTCAGCTCTCACAAGACCATAGAAGGCCTTGTTTCTGAAGAACACGCCGGGGCTGTCGACGGTGAATCCGAATAGCGGGCTCGCCGGATTGTTCTCGCTGTTGTTGGTATCGGCTTCCGTGAAGCTGTAGCGGGCAACGCCGGTCAGTTTGAAGGTTTCGGACGGCGACCAGATGAGCTTGGCCGAAAGGCCTGCGATGTCGGAGCCGACATCCCTGCTGCCATTTCGTGCCGTGGGATAGCCGCCGGTGTGATAGTAAGCGCCAGACACAGCATAATCGAGATCGCCAGACACTCCGCCAGCACGCGCGCTTCCGGTGAAGGTGTTGAAGCTGCCGCCCTCTGCGCGCAAGCTGACCCCCGGAGCCTCCTTCCCGGTCAATGTCAGATACTGGATAACGCCGCCGATCGCGTCCGAACCGTAAAGCGAGGACTGCTGCCCTCGCAGGACTTCAACGCGGGCTTCGGGATCGGCAATGAGAGTGGCGAAATCGAACTCGCCAAAATACGGGTCCGAAGCTTCTATACCGTCAATCAGAACGAGGACGTGGTTGCCCTCGGAGCCGCGAAGCCGGAGCTGGGTGAGGCCGCCAGCAGCGCCGGTGCGGCTCACGGCAACGCCCGGCACATCGCGCAGAATGTCCGAAACAATCCGGGTCTGGCGCTGCTCCAACGCTTCGCTGTCCAGTACCGTCACCGACGCACCGAGCTTGTTTACGGCCACGGCCTCACCGGACCGTGACGCCGTCACGACAATGGTTTCTCCGCTGTCATTGGTTGTAGGCTGTCCCGGGTTCGACTGCGCGAAGGCCGGGCAGCTGGCTAGCGCCAGCGCAAACGTGGATACGAGAACAGGTTTCTTCATCGGGATACCCCCTTGGTGCCGAGCAACTGCGCGACGAAAAGGGGCAACCGGATCCATCAACTCCCAAGGCGAGTCGGGAGAGCGCACGAACGGTCGGCCAGGCCAACGCGAGTGGGCACAATTCACCCGCGCAGGACTAACCCTGCGGCCCCAGCCGCAATGGTTCGTCGCTCAGACGGAGGTTACCGTGCCATGGCCATCCCCTGGACCGCAGCAAGAGCGACCAAACGCCGGCAGGTCTCCTGGCTCGCGGGTCATAGCTTGATGCACGGCCTTCCCAGGCCGCGCTTGGACAAGCGTAAGGCCCAGTGGCTGCTTCCGCCCGAAGGTGGAAGCGATGTGCATCGCGCTCGCCGCTTACAGTTGCAGGGAC
>NZ_LSKG01000177.1:0-19488 GCF_001557005.1 Sphingomonas sp. CCH15-F11
GTGGTCGCCACCGGCATTGAGGCGGAGGCGCGCCAGCCGGTCGCGCCGGTCGTCGAGCCGACGCGCGTCTTCTCCTTCGCTACCCAGCGTCGCCCCGGGCTGGTCCCGATGACCGAGGAAGCGCCGGCGCCCGTCGCCCAGGCGCCCGAGGTCGAGGACGAGCCGCTCGAACTGTCCGCGCCCGTCATGTCCGATGACGAGCCATCCGGCGACGAGCCGGAGGCCACCGTCGATGCGACGGCCGAGCCGATCCGGTTCGAGGATGATGCGGTCGCCGGGATGGACACTCCCGATGACGAGCTCGTGCTCGGTTCCGAGACCGAGGTCGATGACGGGACCCCGGCACCGCGCCCGATGTCGACCCGGCGCTGGCTGACCGATGGCGAGGAAGCGGCGGCGCCGCTCCCCTCCGCATCGGCGGAAGCGCCGCGCAAGTCGGGCGGCACGCTGTTCGAGCGGATGGCGAATGCCGGCCGCAGTGCGGCGCGCAGCAGCGATGAGGGCAATGACTCGCTCGACATCCCGCGCTTCCTGCACCGCCAGAACAATCAATAGGCACCAGCGGATCGGCCGGCCGCATCCGTCGCGGTGACGGGGCGGCCGGTCGCCGGCCTCGTCCTGATCGGCGCATGGTCAGCGCGGGTTCAGGCGTGGGGCGGCAGTCCCGTTTCCTGCCCATGACCTTCCCCATAGCGCCCCGGTTGTCGATCCTGTTGCTCGCCATGCTGGTCGCTGCGCCGGTATCGATACCGGGCGCGCTTGCGCAGCTTGCCCCGCGTGCGACGCCCAACGCCGATCGGCTGGCCGACCAGATGCGCGTGCTCGCCCGCAATCCCGACGATCTCGATGCGCTGGCGGAGGCCGGCGAATTGAGCGTGCTGCTCGGCGATCCGGCCGCGGCGCTCGGCTTCTTCAGCCGCGGCGATGCGATCGCACCGGGTAATGCGCGGCTGATCGCGGGACGCGCGGCGGCGCTGACCGCGCTCGAACGACCCGGTGAGGCGCTGCGGCTGTTCCAGGCGGCGGAGCGCGCGGGATACCCGTTGGCGCGCATGGCCGCGCAACGCGGGCTCGCCTATGACCTGTTGGGCTATCCCGCGCTGGCGCAGCGCGATTATCGCCTGGCATTGCGCGAGCGCGCCGATCCGGAGGTCACGCGCCGCCTGGCGCTGTCGCTGGGGATCAGCGGGGACGTGGCGGAATCCGCGCGCCTGCTCGATCCCCTGCTGCGCCAGAACGATCGCGCCGCATGGCGGGCGCGTGCGTTCGTGCTCGCCATCAACGGTGACGTTGCCCAGGCGGAGCGGATCGCCGCCGGGTTGCTGCCCGGTTTCGGCCCCAGCATGTCACCCTTCTTTGGCAGGCTGGCGTCGCTAGACGCGAGCGGGCGCGCGTTCGCGGTGCATTTCGGCGAGCTGACCGCGTCACCGGCACGGCTGGCCGATGCGGCGATGGCGCCGCCCATTCCCGGCATCGAGCCTGCCGATACACGACGCGCCGCGCGCGAAACCGGAACCGAAGTGGCGGAGGCGCGCAGCCGGCGGCCGCGCGCTGTCGATCCGCGCCGCACCCGGCGCGATGCGGGTGCCGTGCCCGAGGAGGCGGCGCCGGAGCTGCCCACCCGGCCGCGGGCATCCTCGGCGCTGACTGCCGCCGCGCCGTCGGCCAAGGGCTCGATTGCGGGGACGCTGCAGCGGCGTGGCAGCGCGACCGTCGCGCGTGCGCCCGTGCCTGCGCGGGTGGCCCCGCCCTTTACCGTGCGCGTCGGCACCCCTGCGCCGAATGAGGCGACTTCCGTGCCGGCTGCCGCGCCGGCGCAGGTCGCCGTGACCCAGGTCGCCACGGATGTGCCGCCTGCACCCGCAGCTGTGCCTGCACCGGTCGAGATCGCATCGCGCCCGCTTGCGGCGGTTGCGGCACCGGTGCCGGCGGCGCGCGACGCCGCGCCAACGCCACCACCTGCGACGGCTGCGGGGGCGGCGGCCATTTCGGCGGACAACCGCGCAATTCTGGGCGCGATCGTCCAGCGCCTGACCGACGGTGCGGCAACCGCGACGACGGTCGCTGACCCGTCACCGGCAGCCCCAAAGGCATCGGGTCCCACGGCCGCGTCGCGCCCCGCCATCGCGCGACCCCGAACCCCGCCGGTCAAGCCCGCGCCGGCAAAGCCGGATCCCGCCAAGCTGGAACCGGCGCGTCATTGGGTCCAGGTTGCGGGCGGCGCGAACAAGAGCGACCTGCCCAAGGTGTGGGAGAAGCTGGCGAAAACGGCGCCCGATCTGTTCAAGGGCAAGCAGGGCTGGACAACGCCGCTGCGCGCGACCAATCGGCTGCTGGCGGGGCCGTTCCGCACCGCGAGCGAGGCGCAGGCATTCGTGAACCAGTTGGGCAAATCCGGCCTGTCGGCCTTTGCGTGGCAAAGCGAGGCGGGGCAGAAGATCGAGCGCCTGCGCGCGCGATGAGCGTATGCGCGCCCTGGGCATCGGACCCGGCGCGCAGCAGAGGACGGCTCCACCCGGAACAAAAGGGGGGCGAGCGCGGACCGCGCGACGATTTCCAGCGCGATCGCGATCGGATCATCCATTCGATCAGCTTTCGCCGCCTGCGCCACAAGACCCAAGTGTTCATGGCGCCCGATGGCGACCATTTCCGCGTCCGGCTGACCCACAGCCTGGAAGTGGCGCAGATCGGCCGCACCATCGCCCGCGCGCTCGGCCTCAACGAGGACCTGACCGAAGCCCTTTGCCTCGCGCACGACATCGGCCACCCGCCGTTCGGCCATGCCGGCGAGGATGCACTGCGCGAGGCACTCGCCGCGCATGGCGGGTTCGATCACAACGGCCAGACGCTGCGCGCGCTGACGCATATCGACAGCCCCTATCCGCGCTGGCGCGGGCTCAACCTCAGCTGGGAGACGCTGGAGGGGCTGGCCAAGCACAACGGGCCGGTGGCCGATCCGCAATGGGCACTGCGCGCGGCCGACGCCGCGTTTCCCCTCGATCTCGACCACTGGCCGTCGCTGGAGGCGCAGGTCGCCGCGATCGCCGACGACATCGCCTATGACAATCACGACATCGACGATGGCCTGCGCGCCGGGCTGCTGGGGTTCGACCAGATCCTGGCCGTCCCGGTCATCGCGCGCGGCTGGGACCGGGTCCGCGCGCAGTTCCGCGACTATCCGCCCGCGCTGCTCGTCGGCGAGCTGATCCGCAGCCAGATCGGTGCGATGGTCAACGACGTGATCGCCGAAACCAGGGCGCGCGTCGCCGCCGCGGGCGTGGCGGGCGTCGAGGATGTCCGCGCGGCGGGCGGCTGCCTCGCCGGATTTTCAGACGCGATGCGCCAGGACGAGCGCGAGCTCAAACGCTTCATGTACGCCAATCTCTATCATCATCCGGCCCAGCTCGACGCAGCAGCGGCGGCGCGGCGCATCATCGCCGGGCTGTTCGCGGCCTATGATGCCAACCCCGCACGCATGGCGCCGGGCTGGGCCGATCGGTTGCCGGCGGAGGAACCGCAGCGCAGCCGCCACATCGCCGATTTCATCAGCGGCATGACCGATCGCTACGCCGTCGCGCGCTATCGCGAACTGGTCGGCCCGGTCGATCTGCCCGACGGGTTCTGAGCCGCAAAGGTCCGCGACAAATCCGGCGCGGCGCTGACACAGTTTTGCGACAGCTGTGCCTTAGCTTGCCCCCGATCGGCAGCGAATGGAGA
This sequence comes from Sphingomonas sp. CCH15-F11, assembly GCF_001557005.1. Taxonomy (NCBI): domain Bacteria; kingdom Pseudomonadati; phylum Pseudomonadota; class Alphaproteobacteria; order Sphingomonadales; family Sphingomonadaceae; genus Sphingomonas; species Sphingomonas sp. CCH15-F11. The sequence goes on from NZ_LSKG01000177.1 coordinate 3,718, forward strand.
AACGGCACGTGACCGAGGCAGCAGTCGCACTCAACCGTTTCGGGCTGGGTGGCACCGCGGGACAGGTCGCGCCGGCGCGCCCGCGCGCGTGGCTGATCGAGCAATTCGCCCGTTATGCGCCGCGTCCCGCGCCGATCGCGGCGTTGCCCGCGACCACCGAAATCGCGACCGACATCGCCGATTATCTGGCCGAGCTGCGCGGCCTGCGGCGTGAGATGCGCGCGTCGGGCGGCGCCGCGGACGCGCCCGCGATGGCAGATCCGGCGACCCCCGGCGCGTTGCGTGCCGAGCGCCCCGAGGCATTGCGTGCCGTTCAGCAATTCGGCCGTCGCCAGCGGCGCGAATTCTATGCCGGCGCTGCGCATGCGCGCATGGTGGCCGCAGTGGCGAGCGAGAGCCCGTTCGTCGAACGGCTGGTGCATTTCTGGGCCAATCACTTCGCGGTGTCCGCCGACAAGCAGGTGGTGGTGGGGCTGGCCGGGCAGCTCGAATTCGACGCGATCCGTCCGCATGTGCTGGGCAAGTTCGCCGATATGCTGAACGCGGTTGAGCGGCATCCGGCGATGCTGCTTTATCTCGACCAGGCCCAGTCGATCGGGCCGGATAGCCCGCTGGGCAGCCGGATCCGCGCGCGCGCCAATCGCCCGGTCGGGCTGAACGAGAATCTGGCGCGCGAAATCCTCGAGCTGCATACGCTCGGCGTCGATGGCGGCTATGACCAGGGCGACGTTACCGAGTTCGCCCGCGCCTTGACCGGCTGGACGGTGGCAGGGCTGGCGCGCGGCGCGGCGGCGGCGCGCTTCCTCCGCCAGGCGGGTCCGCCGGGAAGTTTTCAGTACGTTGACACCATCCATCAGCCGGGCGACCGCACCATCCTGGGCCGGCGCTATGCGGCGGGGGGAGAGGGTCAGGCGGCAGCCGTGCTGCGCGACCTTGCCACCCATCCGCGCATCGCACGTCATATCGCGACCAAGCTCGCCCGCCACTTTTGCGCCGACGATCCGCCGCCCGCTTTGGTCGCGCGGCTGGAACGGGCATTCGTGGAGTCGGGCGGCGACCTGCCGAGCGTCTATCGCGCGCTCGTCGAGGCACCCGAGCCCTGGGCGCCGAGCGCGACGAAGTTCCGCACGCCATGGGACTGGTCGGTGGCCGCGGCGCGCGCGGTCGGCGGGCCGCCCCCCGCCAATCCGCTCGCCACCGCCAACCTGCTGAACCAGCTTGGCCAGCCGATCTGGCGACCGGGCTCGCCGGCGGGGTTCGACGATGTCGCGGCGAGCTGGGCGGGGCCGGACGCGCTGATGCGTCGGGTGGAGGCCGCGCAGGCGTTCGCCGCCCGGATGCGCGGCGAGGGCGATGCCCGCGCGCTCGCGGCCGCGCTGTTTCCCGGCAGCCTGAGCGCGTCGACCGGAAGCGCCATCGCGCGCGCCGAAAGCCCCGCCCAGGCGATCGCGTTGCTGCTGGTTTCGCCCGAGTTCCTGAGGAGATAGCGCGATGATCGATCGTCGTTCCATGATGTTGGCCGGGGGCATGGCCGCCGGCGCGCTGATCGTTGCGCCGCGCATGGCGCTCGCCGCCGCGGCGACCGACCGCCGCTTCGTCTTCATCATCCAGCGCGGGGCGGCGGATGGCCTGCACATCGCCGCACCGGTCGGCGATCCGGCCTTCGCCAGCGCACGCGGCGTGCTGGCCGAGGATGTCGCGAGCGCGCCGAAGCTGGACGGCATGTTCCGCCTCCACCCGGCAATGAGCGGCCTGCACGCGCTTTATACGGGCGGCGAGGCACTGGTCGCGCACGCGGTCGCATCGCCGTATCGCGATCGGTCGCATTTCGATGGCCAGAACATCCTCGAAACCGGCGGGGTCGCGGCTTATGCGCGCAAGGACGGCTGGATGAACCGGCTCCTGACGCTCTTGCCCGACGGCCAGCGCCAGGCAATCGCGATTGCCGCGACCGTGCCGATGGCGCTGCGCGGGCCAGCGGAAGTCGCGAGCTATGCGCCGTCGCAATTGCCCGATGCGTCGGATGATCTGCTGGCGCGCGTCGCGATGCTCTATGCCAATGACGCGCAGCTGCACGCGCTGTGGGAACAGGCGACGGCGACGCGGGCGATCACCGGCGACATGGCCGCGGACAATGGCCGCAACGCCGCCGCGACCGGGGCGCTGGCCGCCAAGCTGCTCGCCGCCGACAATGGCGCGCGGATCGCGATGATCGAAACCGGCGGCTGGGACACGCATGCCCAGCAGCGCGGGCGGATGGCGGCGCAGCTGCGCGGGCTGGACGCCATGATCGGCGCATTGAAAGACGGCTTGGGGGCGCATTGGGCGAACACGCTGGTCCTCGTCGCGACCGAGTTCGGCCGCACCGTTGCGCTCAACGGCACCCAGGGCACCGACCATGGCACCGCGTCGGCGGCCTTGCTGGCCGGCGGTGCGGTGAACGGTGGCCGCGTCATCGCCGATTGGCCGGGGCTTGGCGCGCCCGCACTGCTCGACGGGCGCGACCTGCGCCCGACGATGGCGCTCGACGCGCTGATTGCCGGGGCGGTGAGCGCGCATTTTGCGATCGACCCCGCCCGCTCGCTGGCGACGATGTTCCCGGATTCGCGCGGCGTCCGGCCGGTAGAGGGTTTGATCCGCGCCTGACGCAGCTATTGTTGTTGCGGCGCAACGCAAGTTGCTTTGACGCTCGTCGGGCCGTCCGATAGGTGCGGTGCCACCATGGCCCAGGCTCCGACTCTCGACCCCGCCGCGCCGGCGGTCCGCCGCACGGGCCTGATCCAGGCCATCTCGGCCTATCTGCTGTGGGGCTTCCTGCCGCTCTATTTCCTGCTGCTCAAGGCAGTGGGACCGGGCGAGATCGTCGCGCACCGCATCCTGTTTTCGGTCGTCGCGCTGCTGGCGGTCGTCGCGATTGCCGGGCGCTGGCGCCAATTGCGTGCGGCGATCGCCAATCCGCGCGTGATGGGCTTGCTCACGCTCAGCGCCGCCTTCATCTCGGTCAACTGGCTGACCTATATCTGGTCGGTGCAGAACGGGCACGTCCTTGCCAGCAGCCTGGGCTATTATCTCAACCCGCTGGTCAATGTCGTGCTGGGCATGGTCGCGTTTCGTGAACGGTTGAGTCGCGCGCAGATGGTGGCGGTCGCGCTGGCGACGGCCGGCGTCGCCATCCTGGCGGCCGGTGCCGGCACTGCGCTGTGGATCAGCCTGACGCTCGCGCTGGCGTTCGGCTTCTACGGCATGGTGCGCAAGATTGCGCCGGTCGATGCGCTGGAAGGCCTGTTGGTGGAAACGCTGATCCTGGCGCCGATCGCGCTCGGCTATCTGATCTGGCTGGCCCAGTCGGGTGCGCTGGCGATCGGGCGGGACGCGGGTGAAAGCGCACTGATGATCGGATCGGGCATCGTCACGGCGGTGCCGCTGCTGCTGTTTGCCGCCGCGACCAAGCGGCTGCCCTATTCGACGGTCGGGCTGCTGCAATATATCGGCCCGACGATCCAGTTCGTGCTGGCCGTCACCTTGCTGGGCGAAACGCTGACCGCCGACTATATCCTGTGCTTCGCGCTGATCTGGACCGGGCTGTTCGTCTATGCCGGCAGCGGGGTCATGGGGTCGCTGCGCCTGCGACGCGAGCGCGCGGCCGCCGCGCGCGCCTGAACCCCGCCCCGACCGCGAACGGGCTTCAACCCGGCGCGCCGATCCGGTAAGCGGACCCACTTCCCGAACATGGAACCACCGATGACGCTCTACACCCGCTTTGCCGCGCATCTTGACGCGGCGCTCGACGCCCTGGTTGCCGCCGGTCAGCTGCCCGCCGGGCTCGACCGCCGCAACGTGACGGTCGAGCCGCCGCGCGACGCCACGCATGGCGATCTCGCGACCAATGCCGCGATGGTGCTGGCGAAGCCCGCCGGCACAAATCCGCGTGCGCTGGCCGAGCTGATCGTCGCGCGGCTGGCGGTGCTGGACGAAGTCGCGAGCGTGTCGATCGCCGGCCCGGGCTTCATCAACCTGACGCTGACCGACGACACCTGGCGGGGCGAACTGGCCGCGATCCACGCGGCGGGCGGCGACTATGGCCGCTCGACGATGGGTGCGGGCACGACGGTCAACATCGAATATGTCTCCGCCAACCCGACCGGTCCGATGCACATGGGGCATTGCCGGGGGGCGGTGGTCGGCGACGCGCTCGCCAGCCTGCTCGAATTTGCCGGGCACAGGGTGATCCGGGAATATTATGTCAACGATGCGGGCGGTCAGGTCGACGTGCTCGCCCGCTCGGCGCATCTGCGCTACCGCGAGGCGCTGGGCGAGGATATCGGCACCATTCCCGAGGGGCTGTACCCCGGCGACTATCTGAAGCCGGTCGGCGCGCATCTGGCGGCCGAGCATGGCACCGCCTTTGTCGACCGGCCCGAGCGCGAATGGCTGGCGCTGTTCCGCAAGGAAGCGGTCGCGGCGATGCTGGAGATGATCCGCGCCGACCTGGCGTTGCTCGGTATCCATCACGACCTGTTCGCGTCGGAAGCCGAGGTGCAGGCGGCCGGCAAACCCGAAGCGGCGGAAGCATGGTTGCGCGAACGCGACCTCGTCTATGACGGTGTCCTGGAAGCCCCCAAGGGCGAGACGCCCGAGGACTGGGAGCCGGTCGAGCTGCCGCTGTTCCGGTCGACCCGGTTCGGCGACGATCAGGACCGGCCGATCCGCAAGTCGAACGGGCAGTGGACCTATTTTGGTGCCGACCTCGCCTATCATTTCCAGAAGAGCCAGTCGGCGGATCAGTTGATCGACATCTGGGGCGCGGACCATGCCGGCACGGTCAAGCGTATCCAGGCCGCCGTCGCCGCGCTGACCGAGGGCAAGACGCGCTTCGACGTCAAGCTGGTCCAGATGGTCCGGCTGCTGCGCGGCGGCGAGCCGGTCAAGATGTCGAAGCGCGCCGGCAATTTCGTTACGCTGGCCGATGTCGTGAACGAGGTCGGCAAGGACGTGGTGCGCTTCACAATGCTGACCCGCAAGTCGGACGCCCAGATGGACTTCGACTTCGCCAAGGTGGTCGAGGCGTCGAAGGACAATCCGGTCTTCTACGTCCAGTACGCGCACGCCCGCGTCCATTCGCTGCACCGGCGTGCGGCGGAGGCGGGGATCGCGTGCGGTGACGCCGACCTGTCCCGGCTTGATACGGACGAGCTCGGGATGGTGAAGCGCGCCGCGCAGTTCCCGCGCGTGGTGGAAGGCGCGGCGCTGGCCCGCGAACCCCACCGGATCGCCTTCTATCTCTACGATCTGGCGGCCGAGTTCCATGCGCTGTGGAACCGCGGCAACGACGATCCCGATCGGCGCTTTCTGATCCAAAATGACGCAGTGGTAACGTGCGCGCGGCTTTTCCTGGCCGACGCGATCGGGCAAGTCATCAAGAACGGCCTTGCCATCATGGGGGTGAAGGCGGTCGAGGAGATGAGTGGATGACCGACCAGACGATCGAGGAGGCCGAGGACAGACTGCCCTGGCTCGAATCGGTCGAGGAAGGTGAACCGCCGCGCGCGCCCGTCTGGCGGCTGGCGCTGATCATCGTCGCGATCGCCGCGTTGGTCGCCGCGATCGTCTATGCCGGCATGGCGCTGCAGCGCCAGCGCACCACCGACGGCGGCGGCGCGCTGATCCAGGCGGAAAAGGGCGATTACAAGGTCAAGCCCGACGATCCGGGCGGCATGAAGGTCGACGGCGACGGCGACACGGTGTTCGCAACCAGCGCGGGCGATGCCGCCAATGGGTCGGTCAATCTGGGCGCGGTCCCCGAAGCCCCGGTCGCGGGTCGCCCCGCGCCCAAGGCAGGCCCGACCCCCGGTGCCACCCCGACGGCGCGTGTCGTGACCGAGGTGCCGCGGACCGCCGGAAGCCTGTCCCCCAAGTCGTTGCCGGCGCCGGCGCTGCGCAGCGTGCCGATGTCGGGCGGCGGGTCGGTCGTCCAGCTCGGCTCCTTCCCCAGCGAGGCGACCGCCAACGCGGCGTGGCAATCCCTGTCGGCGCGCTTCGGCTATCTCGCCCCGCTTGGCAAGTCGGTGCAGCAGGCCGAGGTGAAGGGGCGCACCGTCTATCGCCTGCGCGTCAACGCGGGCAGCGCCACGCAGGCGGGCGAGATCTGCGCCAAGCTCAAGGTTGCTGGCGAACCCTGCTTCATTCCGGGCTGAGCAAGCCCGACCGCCCTGTCACGCGATGCGTGATCCCAGCGTCAGACCGGTCGGTCGTCACAGGCGGTGCGCGGGTCAGGAGCGTCGCGTATGGATGCCGGATCAAGTCCGGCATGACGGGCGGCGGGAATAATGCGCTGCGTCCTTGGTCACCTAGAGCATGATGACTTTAGATTGACGCGCGCTCCAACGACGCCCTCGCCACCCCCGACTTGATCCGGGGTCCGGACGCGCCGGCGCATGGCGGAGTGCTCTGCTGCGGGCGGATCGGCGCCCGTGGAGCCTAGACGGCAAAACCTTAACCGCCGACCTCGTCATCGCCGCGATAGCGGATCTGCAGATAGCGTTCGCGCGTCGCGAGCTGGTCGAGCTGGCCTTCGGCGAGCTGTGCGGTCATCTGGGCGATCTCGGTATCGATCAGCCTGAGCCCCTCAACCAGCTGATCATTGGGGGTGCGGCCGTGGCGTTCGACGGTGCGCAGCGGCTGCGGAACCTGGGCATAGCCCTTGATCAGCTCGGGCAGCTGCTCGCCGACCAGCTTGCGCACCTCCGCTGCCGCCGGGGCGGCCTCGTCGAGCGTGACGAGCTGGGGGGCAAGCGTCTCCAACTTCAGCCCGATCTGATCGATCAGCGGCACCGCCGGGGCGGGCAGGGCGAGCCGCTGGGTCTCCAGCCATTGCTCGGTCTGCAGCGGCAGTGCCTTCAACGGCACCTGCGCCAGCTTCTCGGGCGAGGGCGGGACGACGACCGGGAAGATCGCGAAGAACAAAGTCGCGGCGATCAGCAGCGCCATCACCGCCAGCGCACCGCCCAGCCCGAGCGGCACGAACCAGCCGACCGCGACGGCCGCGATCAGGATCGCGATATCGGCCGCCGCGATCCGGCCCAGCCGGCGCAGGATCTCGCCCTCGCGGCGTCGCCGCGCGCGGCCGCGGGCGTCGCGATACCGGCCGCGGGTACGGTCGAGATACTCGCTCGATCGGGCGATCTGGCGGTCGACGTCGGTCATGTCGGGGTTCATCTCCGGATCAAACCGCCTCGAGCTTGAAGGTTTCGCCGCCGCTGCCCGAATTCTGCGCGGCACCCTCGGCGCGGGCGATGTAGCCCTTCGACTTCTCGACCTCGTTCGACAGCGTGTTGACCGTCGTCTTCATGCTGTCGAGCGCCTTCAGCTTGAAGGTGTCGATCGCGTCCATCGTGTCATAGATATTCTGAAACGCGCGCTGCAGCGTCTCGACCGGCAGGGTCGATGCGGCGGCTTGTTCATGGATCGTCGCGGTCTGGCTTTTCAACAGCTTGCCAGTCGAATCGATGATGTTGGCGGTGGTGGTGTTGAGTTGGGTGATCTGTTCCAGCACCAGCTTCTGGTTGGTCATCGCTTGCGCGACCGTCACGGCGGTGCGCAGCGCGGCGACCGTCGTCGTGCTGGCGCGATCGACGCCCTTGACCAGTTCGACATTGTTCTTTTTGACCAGATCGAGCGCCAGATAGCCCTGCACCGTCACCGCCATCTGCGTCAGCAGGTCCTGGGTCCGCTGGCGGACATAGAAGAGCGCCGTTTCGCGGACCGCCTTGGCCTTGGCTGGATCGCTGTGATCCAGTTCGTTGGCGCGATCCTCCAGCTTCTGGTCCATCGTCTTGGAGATGTGGATCATCTGCTCGAGGCGACCCATTGCCGCCCACAGATTCTGCCGCTCGACGTCGATCGCGGCGTTGTCCATCAGCAGCTCGTCCTTGCCCGACTGGAGCGATTTCAGGATCGAGGCGATGTGCGTCTGGGCGGATTTGTAGCTGTCGAAATAATTGCGCAGCTTGTTGCCGAACGGGATGATGCCGAACAACCGCTGCGGCGCGGTCAGATCGCCCTTGCGGCCGGGGTCCAGGTCTTCGATCGTCCGGCGCAATTCGGCGAGGTCGGATCCGACGCCGGTTTCCTGGTCCATGGCGCGGACCGGGCGGTCGAGGAAGCGGTTGGACTGGCCGGCGGCGTCGCGGATTTCCTTCTGACCCATCGCCGCGATCGCATCGACGCGCTTGCCGAATTCGGGCGAGTTGACGTCCTGGGCCAGCAGGTCGTCGATGAAGGTGTCCACGCGGGTTTCCAGCTCGGACTTCTTGGCTTCGTCGACCGGCACCAGCCCCGCGGCCTTTTCCGGCGCGACCGTGGGCACCGGGGCGGGCGGGGTCAGCGTCAATGTCGCTTCCTCGGTCGCGGTCTGCGTGGCCATTCGTCCCTCCAAAACCCTGTGTCGCGTGGACATTGACCGGGATTTGGTGGCGCTTCAAGTGTATTGCAAGACTAATACGCCATGACGTGCGACCGCTCCCCTTTCGCTGTCGCACAAAATCCGCTAAGCGCGCGCACGCACCACCTCCGCACATCGGGAACTGAAATGAATCTCCGCAACGTGGCGATCATCGCCCACGTCGATCATGGCAAGACCACGCTCGTCGACCAGCTTTTCCGCCAGTCCGGCACCTTCCGCGACAATCAGCGGGTCGAGGAGCGGGCGATGGACTCGAACGACCTCGAAAAGGAACGCGGGATCACGATCCTGGCCAAATGCACCTCGGTCGATTGGCAGGGCACGCGGATCAACATCGTCGATACCCCCGGCCACGCCGATTTCGGCGGCGAGGTGGAACGCATCCTGAGCATGGTCGACGGCGTCATCCTGCTGGTCGATTCATCCGAAGGCGCGATGCCGCAGACCAAGTTCGTGACCGGCAAGGCGCTGGCGCTGGGGCTCAGGCCCATCGTCGTCGTGAACAAGATCGACCGTCCCGACGAGCGGATCCAGGAAGTGCTGGACGAAGTGTTCGACCTGTTCGTCAGCCTGGAGGCAAGCGACGAGCAGCTCGATTTCCCGGTGCTCTACGCGTCGGGCCGAAACGGCTATGCCAACGAGGACCCGAGCCTGCGCGAGGGCACGCTGGCGCCGCTGTTCAACAAGATCGTCGATCACGTCCCGCCGCCGTCGGCCGACCCCGACGGCCCGTTCAAGTTCCTGGTGACGTTGCTCGACCGCGACAATTTCCTCGGCCGCATCCTGACCGGCCTCGTCTTTTCGGGCTCGATCAAGACCAACATGCCGATCCACGCGCTCGATGCCGAGGGCAACGTGGTCGAGACCGGCCGCGCGTCGAAGCTGATGACCTTTCGCGGGCTGGAGCGCGTGCCGACCGACGAGGCGCAGGCCGGCGACATCATCAGCCTGGCCGGGCTGACCACCGCGACGGTGGCCAACACCATCTGTGACCCCAGCGTCACCGAACCGCTGCAGGCGCAGCCGATCGATCCGCCGACGCTGTCGATGCGCTTCGCGGTCAACGATTCGCCGATGGCGGGGCGCGAGGGCACCAAGGTCACCTCGCGCATGATCCGCGACCGCCTGTTCCGCGAGGCCGAGTCCAACGTCGCGATCAAGGTGACCGAGTCGGCCGACCGCGACAGTTTCGAAGTCGCCGGGCGCGGCGAGCTTCAGCTCGGCGTGCTGATCGAGACGATGCGCCGCGAGGGCTTCGAACTCGGCATCAGCCGCCCGCGCGTGCTGTTCGGCACCGACGAGGCCGGCAACCGGACCGAACCCTATGAAACCGTCGTCATCGACGTGGACGAGGAATATTCGGGCACGGTCGTCGAGAAGATGAACCTGCGCAAGGCCGAGATGACCGACATGCGCCCGTCGGGCGGCGGCAAGATCCGCATCACCTTCTCCGCGCCCAGCCGCGGCCTGATCGGCTATCATGGCGAGTTCCTGTCCGACACGCGCGGCACCGGCATCATGAACCGGCTGTTCGAGAAATACGGGCCGCACAAGGGCAATATCGAAGGCCGCAAGAACGGCGTGCTCATCTCCAACGGCGCGGGCGAGGCCCAGGCCTATGCGCTAGGGCCCCTGGAAGAGCGCGGCATCCTGTTCGTCGGGCATGGCGAGGCGCTGTACGAGGGCATGATCATCGGCGAGAACGCCAAGACGGATGACCTGGAGGTCAACCCGATGAAGGCGAAGCAGCTGACCAACTTCCGCGCGAGCGGCGGCAAGGACGATGCGATCCGGCTGACCCCGCCCAAGAAGATGACGCTCGAACAGGCGATCGCCTATATCGACGACGACGAGCTCGTTGAGGTGACGCCCAAGTCGATCCGGTTGCGCAAGCTCCACCTCGATCCGCACGAGCGCAAGCGCGCCAGCCGCGCCAAGGCGGCCTGACGGCGCTCAGGCGAAGGCGCGGGCGAGCGCCGCGTTCAGGGTCACGATCAGCTGATCGACATCGCGCTGCGCGTCGAGCGTCGCCCTGTCGAGCAGCAGGCGGAGCGTGCCGGCGCGCCTGAGGAAGACGGCGGGCAATGCGGCGTCGATCGCCGGCCAGTCGCGACGAAAGCCGTCGCGGTGATAGAAGCGGGCGGGACAGGGCAGGGTGCGCAGATACGTGCGCCAGGCCGGGCGCATCGTGAACGCGCCATAGGTCACCGCGCACAGCGAACAGGGATAGGTGCTGGGCGACACGATCTTGTGGATCATGTCGCCCAGCGCCGCGATCACGCCGTCGGGCGCGTTGTAGACAAAGACCAGTTCGACCGCCTCGACGCGGCTCGGACCCCTGGGCACAGGGGCGTCACCGGTCATCGGAATCGGCGCGATCAGCGCACCCCGATGATATCGGGGATGCCATCGGGATCGTTGGTGACCCTGCCGCCGTTGCGCACCGAGCCGATCAGGAGCAGCCCGGACAGATGCGGTGCCGCCATCGACGTGCCCGAAAGCGTGGCGTAACCGCCGTTCAGATATGTCGATGGGATCGACACCCCCGGCTCCGCCACGTCGATCGGCGGATTGCCGAAATTGGAGAAGGTCGCGAACCGGCCGTTGCGGTCGAACGCCGATACGGTGAAGACGTTGGGCCCATTGGCGCGGGCGGGGCTGGTCGTCGCCGCGTTGACCGCCGAGTTGCCCGCCGCGAGGACGAAGCGCACGCCCGTCGACGCCGCGTTGATGACCGCGGCGTCGAGCGCACTCGACGCGCCGCCGCCCAGGCTCATATTGGCGATGTCGCCGGGCCGGCCATTGGCAGCCACATAGTCGATGCCGGCGATGATGCCGGAATTTGACCCCCGGCCGCTGCTGTCGAGGACACGCACCGCCACCACCCGGGTGCAGGGCGCGACACCCACCACGCCAATGCCGTTGTTGCAAGCCGCGATCGTGCCCGCGACATGGGTACCGTGGCCGTTCCCGTCATTGGGCGACGGATCGCCGACGAAGCTGGCGCTGCGCGTCACATCGACGTTCAGGTCGGGGTGATCGAGGTCGATGCCGGAATCGAGCACCCATGCGGTTGCGCCCGAGGTGATCGCGCCGCCGCCGACGCGCGTGATGCCCCACGGCACGGTCTGGGTGGCCTGGATGGTGCTGCCGCCGGGCTGCGCCGTTGCCTGGGCCTCGTCCTCCGGGATGGTGACGACGCGGTCCTGCTCGCAATAGGCGATCGTGCGGTCGAACGCCTTCATCCGCTCCACCGCCTGGGCGGGCAGGTTCACCGTGAAGCCCTGCATCGCGGAGAAATAGACATGTTTCAGCTTGCCGCCCTGCTCCTTCACGGCGCGACTCGCTTCCTTCGCGACATTCGACTTGGCCACCGACTTGTCGAAGACGCAGATATACTGGTCTTCGATCGGTTCGCCGCGTTTCGCCAGCGCAGGCGTGGCGAGCATGGTGCATCCGATAATCGACGCAACGAGGAGTGTTTGACCTTGCATGTGACGCGACCCCATTTTTTGTTGGACCCGGACGAATGCTCCGCCTGTTCATGACGCGCGTCAAGCTGGGCTTGGTGTAAATTGCTGTTTATACAACATTTTTGGATGTATCACTGGTGCCGAGCGCCGTGATCAGCGCCCATTGCGCGGGCGTGACGGGGGACACCGAAAGCCGCGACTGGCGCAGCATCGCCATGTCGGCCAACCCCGCCGCCGCCTTCATCCGTGCCAGCGTGACCGGCGGGGTGACCGGGCGGATCGGGCGCACCATCACCGCGACCCAATCCGCGTCGGCGGGGTCCGGATGCGGCCCGCCGCTCACCTCCATGATGCCGACCACCGCCTTGTCCCCGCCGGAGTGGTAGAAGAACGCCTGGTCCCCCGGCTGCATCGCGCGCAGGTGCAGCCGCGCGGCATTATTGCGCACCCCGTCCCAGCGGGTTTCGCCGTCACGGACCAGGTCGTCCCAGCCATAGGTGTCGGGTTCGGACTTCATCAGCCAATAGGCCATTGGCGCGCGCTCCTTTCGTCGTTTCTGAACAACGGGTTCGGCCAGGGTTCAGCTTTGCCCGGCGATACTGCCGGCAATGGGTGGCCGATGCCATCCCTGGCCCTGAGGAGGTGGAGATGAACGCGCTTTTGACCAAGCTCGGCCTCGGCACCGCATTGGCGGCGACGACGCTTGCCGTCGCGGCACCGGCGGAGGCCCGGCGCTATTATCGCGACCGTGACGATGCCGCCGCCGCGGCGGCGATCGCGGGGATCGCCGGTATCGCCATCGGCGCGGCGATCGCGAGCGACCGCGACCGCTATTATGACGACGATTATTACTATTACGATCGCCCGGGCCCCCGCTTTTATGGCCCGCGCTACGTCTATCCGCGCCGCGGTTACTGGGGTCCGCCGCGCCGCTATTATGACGATTGCAGGGTTCGACGCGTCTATGATCCCTATCTCGGCCGGCGCGTGCGTGTGCGCTATTGCTGACAACTGACCGTGGCGTTGCCGACGCGCGCGCCACGGTCGCAATATCGTGCCGGGCGCGTTATGGGATGACGCATGAGCAGCCCGCCAGATTCGCCGCCACGTGCCGGGCTCGACCCGTCCGATCCCTATGCCCGCACCGCGCAGACCTTTCCGGTGCTCGACGACGCCATGGCGGAGCGGGTCGCGTCATTCGGCACGATCGAGACGGTCGCGGACGGGACCTTCATTTTCGAGCGCGGCCAGCGCAGCGTCGATTTCTTCCTGATCCTGTCGGGCGAGATCGAGATCATCGATCATAGCGGCGAGACGGACAGCATCGTCCACAGCCATCGCGCCAACCAGTTCACCGGCGAGCTCGACCTGTTCAACGACCGCAAGATCCTGGTCAGCGGGCGCGCGATCGGCGACACGCGCGTGGTCCGCATCAAGCGGCCCGATTTCCGGCGCATGATCGCGGCCGAGCCCGACATCGGCGAGATCATCATGCGGGCCTTCATCCTGCGCCGCGTCGCGCTGATGAAGCATGCCCAGGGCGGCGTGACGCTGGTCGGCCCGGCGCACCTCTCGAACATGGTGCGGCTGGAGACGTTCCTGACCCGCAACGGCTATCCGCATCGGACCATCGACACCGAAAGCGACGCCGATGCGGCCGGCTTCCTCGCCTGCTTCAACTTGACCGAGGCGGACCTGCCGGTGGTGATCGCCGAGGGGGCGCCGCTGCGCAACCCGACCAACGCCGCGCTCGCCGATGCGCTGGGCCTGACGGTGCAGATCGATTGCAACCGGGTCCACCATCTTGCCGTCATCGGCGCGGGCCCCTCCGGATTGGCGGCGGCCGTCTACGCGGCGTCCGAGGGGTTGGAGACGGTGGTGGTCGAGGCAGTCGCGCCGGGCGGCCAGGCAGGCACCAGCAGCAAGATCGAGAATTATCTCGGCTTTCCCACCGGAATCTCCGGCCAGGCATTGGCGGGGCGCGCCCAGGTACAGGCCCAGAAATTCGGTGCCCAACTCGCTATCTCGCGCGCCGTCGCCGAACTCGACTGCAGCGAACGTCCGTTCCGCCTGCGGCTTGAGGACGGCCAGCAACTTTGCGCCGAAGCCATCGTGGTTGCGACCGGCGCGCGCTATCGCAAGCTCGACCTGCCCGACTATGCGCGGTTCGAGGGCAACGGCATTCATTATGCCGCAACCGCGATGGAGGCGTCGCTATGCGCCGACACGCATGTCGTCGTGGTCGGCGGCGGCAATTCGGCTGGGCAGGCCGCGATCTTCCTGTCGCGGACCGTCGCGCACGTCCACATCCTGGTGCGCGGGGAGGGGCTGGCGTCGACGATGTCCCGCTACCTGATCGAGCGGATCGAGGCAGCCGACAAGATCACGCTTCATCCGTTCACCGAAATCAGCGAACTCCACGGCGATGCCCAGCTGCGCGAGGTGACCTGGACCGACCGGCGCAGCGGCGCGACGCATCGGCAGGCGGTCGGCGCGCTGTTCGTGATGATCGGTGCCGAGCCCAACACCCACTGGCTCGACGGGTGCCTCGAACTCGATGAGAAGGGCTTCGTGCTGACCGATCGCAATTCGCGGCTGTTCGAAACGTCGCGCCCGGGCATTTTCGCGGTCGGCGACGTGCGATCGGGATCGATCAAGCGGGTCGCTTCCGGCGTGGGCGAGGGGTCGGTCGTGGTGTCGGCCATTCACAAATATCTGGCGGAAATCGGCGCGGTCGAGTAACGGCGCTCGCCATGAGCGATACACCCCCCGACCGCCTGTCGATCAATCCGCGCAGCCCGTATTTCGACGGCGACCTGCTGCAACGCGGCATCGGCATCCGCTTCAAAGGTACCGAGCGCAAGGATGTCGAGGAATATTCGATTTCCGAAGGCTGGATCCGCGTCGCCGTCGGCAAGAAGGTCGACCGGCACGGCCACCCGCTGACGATCAAGCTGAGCGGCCCGGTCGAGGCATGGTTCCAGGACAGCGGCGTCGGTGCCGATGCGGCGGACGCGGACGCGGACGCGGGCGACGCGTGACGCACGCGACGCGGTCACGGCGGCTGCGTCCATGCTTTCTTAGGCAGCCCCGGCTATGTTCGGCGTCATGACCGAAGTCCCGTGCATGAAGCCGGTCGAGCCGCTCGCGCTGAACCACAGCTGGCCGCTGTTCGATCGCACCCGGCGGTTCGACCTCGGATCGGTTCAGCTCGAACCCGTGCTGCGCTGGCCGCTCGATCCGAATGCCGCGCAGAGCCAGGCGCTCGCCGAGCATGGCGTCGGGCTGTGGGAATGCGATCTGTCGAGCGGGCGTCTCGCATGGTCGGGGGCCGTGCACGACCTGTTCGGCGTACCGCGCCACGTGGCGCCCAGCCGTCCGCACGCGCTGTCGGTCTATGCCGACGAATCACGCGCGGCGATGGAGCGCCTGCGCGACTATGCGATCAAGCATCGCCGCGGCTTCACGATCGATGTCGAGCTCCGCCCCGGCGGGACGACACGCTGGATGCGTCTGATCGCCGCGCCGGTCTGTGCCGACGATGGCACCCCGCTCAGCCTTCACGGGATCAAGTTCGCGCTCTAGCCGCGGCCCGCTCGATCCAGCCGACCGCGAAGGCGGTGATATCGGCTGCATCCACCAAGATCGCCGTTGCGCTGCCGACCCGCCCCGTGCTTCCGGAACCGGTGGCGAGATAGTCGGCGACGATCTCGTCGAAATAGCTGTCGGACAGGCCCTCGACGATCGCCTCGCTGTCCTCGAAATAGGTGCACCACCGCCATGATGTGTGGACCGGCGTGCAAAAGGGACCCCGTTAGCGGGGTGATCGGCGTCTAA
>NZ_LSKG01000002.1:0-27843 GCF_001557005.1 Sphingomonas sp. CCH15-F11
ACGTCGGGATGCCCGCGCGCGTGGCGGCGCGTGCGGCCTGCACCTCGCCCCGCCGGGCATACATGCCGCTGATGCCGACCGGGCCGAGGATCACGGGCAGGTCCTGCTGCGCGCCCAGGATCTGTGTCGTCAGGTCGATCGTCGCGACGTCCTTCAGCACCCGCTGGCGCAGCGACAGTTCCGACAGGTCGCTGACATTGCGGCGCATCGTGTCCTCGGCATAGGCGCCGCCATCGGCATAATCGAACAGGAAACGGGGCACACGGCGGCGGGCCGCCTCACGGAAATCAGCAGTGGACGAAATGATCATCCGGCAGGTCGCGAGGTCAGGCCCGGCGCGCCGCCAGGTGGAGGCACCTGCAGTGAATGGCGCGCTGGATCAGGGCGCATTGAGCGGCTGGTCGCCAGTTCTGAGCGGAGCCGCCGCGCCACGTCTCTATTCACTCCGAAGGCGCGCCAGGCGTCGGCGTGCCGAGCGCCCGGCCATCCTTGCGCAAGGCCATAGCTGGTACCTCGGTGACTTCCACGCCAATGCGGCGCGTTTCGCCACCCCGGCCCAGGATCACATAGGATGGCCCGATCCGCTCGAGGCGCGTGCCGTCAGGCAGTTGCACCCCCGCCCGCCATGTCGCCACCGTGCCGTCCGGCGCCTGGATCGACGCTGAGGGATCACTCGAGCTCATGTCGACGCGTTTGAGCACATATCCCTCGCCGATGGGCCGAATGACGGCGCGCGATTCAACCGCAGGTGCCGCCGACCCGCCGGCTGCAGGCGCGCGTTCGACCTTGATCTCGCCCGCCGCGCCCGATTGTCCGTTGTCCCGCGCGGCGCCGAACAGGAGCAGCCACGTCGCCGCCGCCACGACCGCCGCGACGCCGACGATGCTGAGACACAGGGCGCCCAGGCCGAGCTTTCCGCCTGCCTGGGTGTCCCGTTGTCCTGGTGCCGATCCGTTCAGTCGATCGGCCACGCTAGTTCAGTCGAATGATCGTGGCTGTCGCCGGCTGCGATGTGATCGCGATGCTGGAGTTCGAGCCACCCACCGGCGTGACGGGCACGTTGGTCCAGGTCGCGCCGCTGAACACCCCGGTCGTCGATACGCTGCCACCGCCCAGGGTGATCCCGGCGGTCGTTGTCGCCGACAGATCACTGGCGGATGATGTCTGCAGCACGATGCTGCTGGCGCTGGCGTAAAGGCGCCCGAGATCGACATTTACCACGCGGCTCGACGACGAGTCCGGATCGCTATAGTTGACGACGACGACGGTCAGCCCGTTGCCACTTGCCGCACGAAGCGCATAGACGCGCGTCTGGTTGAGATCGTCGCTGTTGGCAAAGGTGACCGGCAGGAAATGACCCGAGCCGACCAGCCGTGCCGCGAGCGCGCCGTAAAAGGGCACGGCCGCCTGGACGGCGCCGGCGTTGCGCGCGGCGTCATCGGGCGAGCAGAACAGCGAGTACCAGCCATATTCCGGCGCGATGTCGCCGCAGCGGCCGAACATCGAATGCAGGTAATGGCGCTGGATTCCTTCGCGCGCGAACAACAGGCTGCTGTCCAGCGTCCAGAGCGCCGCGGCGAAGCTGTTGCTGACCGCCGGCCGACCGGCACAAGAATAGGAATTGCGCTCGTCCAGAACCGCCGGGACGTTCAGGTCGGGATTTGCGGCACGGCTGACGATAAACTGCGCGGCATTGATCTGCCCGTCATACACCCCTCTGCTCGTCAGATTGCTGATCGAGCCGAAGTTGGTGGCACATCCATTATAGTGATGAGCGGTCAGCGCATTGATGTCCGGCGACGGCAGGGCTAGCTCGTTCTGGAAGAATGCGTTGAGAAACCCGCCAATGCTTGCCGTCGCGGCCATGTAATAGCGCGTGTTCGGCGCAGCCTGCTCGATCGCTGTACGATACTGGCGCCAGTGCGAAAAATACGCCCCCGGACCGCTTCCGCCCCCATAGACGCCATAGAGGTCGGGTTCGTTGCCGACCTGGACGGCCGCGAGGCCGGATCCGAGCTGCGCGCGAGCCGCAGCGACGAAATTCGCCGCTCGGGCCGCGTCGGACGCTGGCGACGCGACCCGTTGACGCAGGTTGACCGTGAGGACGATGCCCCAACCGGTACGATTGACGAAGTTCCTGAGCGCCGTAAGGCTCGCGGGCGTGATCCTGCCGCGACCATCTTGCGTCGTCGAACCAGGGACATAGGTTGCCCATGCCGGGGTCGGCTCGTTCGTGCTCGTCCAGAACGTGGTGTCGCCGCCCGATCCACCAATGCGCAGGCGCCGCACGGCGTCTGACCCGCCGAGGGTATTGAAGAGCTGCGCCACCGTGGTCGAATTGAAGAAGATCGCGGCGTTCTGATCGTTCAGCCAATAGGAATTGATCGAGACGTTCGGCCGCACGGCGTCGGTGAAGGGACCCGGCTGGCTCTGGCTCAACGTCACATTCACTGGCGCGGGGGTTTGTGCGAAGGTCACCGGCCCTAGAGCGCAGGTGACGATGAGCGCACTGAACGATGTGGCTGCTCGCAATACGAATTTCTGGACAGCGTTTCGTTCAAACCTTTGCAGGTCGACGCCATGCCTCCGTGGAGCCAGTCGAAACGATTTAATCGTGCCGTTCATAATCCATCCTCCGTAAGCCCGGCACGACAATATAATATATAGTATATTAGGGCAATGCCGGAATCTGGTCGCGGTGGCAAGTGGCGTGAGCGGCGAGCACCGCCAGGCCGCGACCTGGCCAGCGTTGCGCCCCGGAAACGTCACGCCATTGGCCCACTTGCGCGGCTGGCCCGGATAATCGTCCCATCCCCGAGACCCTAACTTCAGGCCGTGCACATCGCGATGATTTTGCCGCGGAGCGGGTCGCCAGCGCGGCGTCCCAAGCACGGTGAGACGCTGGAACGATAGCCCTGAGAGAACCGGACGTGCCATCAAATTGACGCCGATCGGTGCGTCCTGCAACGCTTCTGGCTCCGGCAAATGTCATCGATGGCGGCGGCGGTGCTGACACGCTGATCGGGCTGGGTGGTGCCGATACGTTCCACTTCGCCCGGTTCGGCGTGGCCGATGCCGATGTGCTGGCGGATTTCAGCGCGCAGCAAGGTGACCGGATTTCGCTGAGTGCGGCAACGTTCACCGGTTTGACTGGCGCCACGATCACCACCGCGCAGTTCGTGCAGGGCATGAGCGCGACCGCGGCGGGTCCGCAGATCCTGTACGATCAGGCAACCGGCCGGCTGTTCTACGACGCGGACGGCACCGGGACGGATGCGGCGCAGATCATCGCCACGCTGGTCCCGGGCACGGCACTGACCAGCAACGACTTCGTTATCACGCCCGGAACGACCGTTCCGACGCCTTAGCTCCGGAACGACTTGGTGCGAACGGGAGCCTCGCCGCACGCACATTTTAGACGACACTTGGTCAAGTGTTCGCCCCCCGGAAGCGACGCGCTCCTTACTCGTTGAGCGGCGGTGTGCCCTTCAACCATCGACCGGTGTTTTTGACTCGGCCTGGGAACAGCGCGTCCATGGTGTCGCCATAGTTGCTCAGTGCATCCTTCTGGCCTGCCAGGTAAGACTTGGCATGATTGTAGTCGGTCTTGGTCATGGACGGGCCCGCAGTCGACTTCCGCATCCGCAGATCCATTTCATCCCATTCGGCCAACGCCATGCCAATTCGCGTGCTCGAGACCTTGGTGTGCATCACGCCGGATTCGTCAAACATGTAAGTGGTGTCGACGTCAGGCGCGGTCGCGCAGATGGCGACAAGCGTGACCGTCTTGAGCTTGTAGGCACCGATCTCGTTCGCGAACTGCATCTCGAGGTTCTTGTCCTTGTAATCAGCTCGCGGCTTGAAAAGGCCATAGCTGCCGCGCGCAACCTGCATGTACAGCGCGCCCCGCGCGCTGACCGTAAAGCGGACGGCATCGCAATATCGGCGGATCGAGCTACGGCCGCCGAACAGATAGACTGAGCGCGTCCCGTCGACGGTCTCGTCGCCCAGCATTTGCGGGCGGACGAAGTTGGAAAGCATGGTGGTCGCATTCACGCCCAGCGTGTTCAGATACAATGGCCTGTCGATGAACGTCCGTACCTGCATTTTTCCGCCCCCGCGCTTCGCGTTCGGAGGATAATCCACATCAGGCGGCGCCAGCGCTAATCCTGGTGTCGCAATCGAGACGTCGCGTTGTCGCAGGGCGGGTCGGCGCGTTCGTCGCTCGGCGTACAGCCGAAACGCGACCGATAGCGCCGGCTGAAATTGATCGTGTCATAGATGCCGCAGCGGGTTGCGATCTCGCTCACGGCTACGCTGGCAGGGAGGGTACGCAACAACCGCCTGGCGCGCTCGAACCGACGCTGATGGATGACGGCGGCAATCGATGTGCCTTGATCGGCAAAGGCGCGATAGAGTGTCGCACGCGAACAGTTGAGGCGATTGGCCAGCAAATCGGGGCTCAGGCCCGGTGATGAAAGATGCCGGTCGATCACCATCATGGCGACCGAATAAAGCGCCCGCCTTCGCGTCGCATCACCTTCGATCGGCCCAGCTTCGATCCGCATGAGGGCGAAGCTGATCGTCTGCACAAGTTGGTCGAGCATCAACGCAGCGGCGTGCGGCTCAACCATCGGCAGCAGGTCCAAGACCATTTCGAACTGGCGGCGAAGCAGCGTGATCGACGACGTCCGGTTAAGTTGATCGATCAGCACGCTGGGGCGCGGCACATCATGACCCAGCGCCCGAACCACGGTGCGGCGTGGCAATCCGACGTGCATGCCCCGGTGCGCCGTCCAGCCCAATTCGCATGGGCGCGCCGCATCGTAGACGAAGAGATTTCCGGGCCCCGCGCGAGTGATGCGATCGCCTTGCTGGGTGGCCTGGCGCTCGCCTTCGATTACGAACCCGATGCTGATCATATCGCCGCCATCGCGCTCGATCTGGCGGGTGGTGCGCACCCCGCGCACCGCATCCGACCGGTAGCGATAGATTTCGACGGTTCGCATCAACGCACCATGCACCTCCGCCGAGAATAGCGGCGCGTCGACCGGTCGCGGCATAGCTTCGAAGTGGTAGTACGCGATGTTGCACCAGTATGCGAAGCGATCGGCTGGTGGCACTGCATCGGTCGAGACATTGACCAATATGGGTGTCTCGGGATGGACGATCGCCGGGGTCCAGCGCGCTTCGCCGGGTGCCCAATCTGCGGCGGTCGACGCCGTTCGTGACTTCGACCGGGAAGCGGGCTGGTCCATCGCAAGTTGAAATAGCATCCCGAAGCCTCTGGTTGAAGTGCGGGCACGTTTTTCAGCGCGGCAATTAACGCTGTATCCGGTCGCCACAGAGCCGGCACAGGGCAAGCCGGTTGACAGATCGAGGGTCAAAAACCGCGTTGGCCGAGCCCTTGTCAACGAACGCCACGTGCGACGCGCTAACAACGGACATGAGACGTGGAGACGTGCGCGCTGATTGACGGGAATCGCGCCACCTTGGCAATGCCGGGTCGATGCGGAGCGGGCGTTATCACGGACGCGCGCGGATATGCGACCCAGGGGAAGCGCAGCACATGGCGATCTTCATCGGCACCGATGGCCCGGACACGATCAGGGGCACAAGTAGTCTGGCGGAGACCATCTTCGGCAATGGTGGCGACGATCGTCTGGTTGCCGAGGGTGCCGACAGCGTGGTCGGCGGCGCCGGCGATGACCTTTTATTCGCCCATAACGGCGCCACCCTGGTCGGCGGAGACGGCGAAGACCGATACTTCGTGAACTTTCCAGTCTCGGGCCTGTTGATCGTTGAGGATCGACCCGGCGAAGTCGATCGGCTCAACGCCCTTGCTTCCCATGCGTTGAGCCCGGGCGCCCGGATCGAGATCATCTCGATATTCAATGCCGGTGTGTCGTTCGTCGGCAACGACTTTGCCCAGCAAATCGAAGGCAGCCTGTTCGATGGCCTGCTCGACGGCGGTCGCAACACGTCGGAGCCGGGTCGGGGCGATACGCTGATCGGCAACGGCGGCAACGACATTTTCGTCGTGCGCAACCCCAATGATGTGCTGGTCGACTCCGATGGCGGTGCCGACATCGCCTTTATCGACGCAGCGTCGCTGCAGGCGGCGGGCCAGGCCGTCGCCACCTTCACCCTCGCCGCCGGGGTCATCATTGAAACGCTGTCGGCGGCGACGCACAGCGGCACCGAAGCGCTGGTGCTGACCGGTAACGGCAGCACCCAGACGATCATCGGCAATTTCGGCAACAACACATTGAACGGCGGCGGCGACGGCGACGACACGCTGATCGGCCTGGACGGCGACGACACCTATGTCATCGGCGGCCTGGGCAACATCACCATCATCGATTCGGCCGGCACCGACACGATCAATTTCGCGCTGGGGGTCGCCCCGACCTTCATCCTGAACGCGGGGGCGTCGATCGACGTCATCAACCTGAGCGCCAACGTCAACCAGGTCTTCGGCAACGAATTCGCCCAGCGGATCAATGGTGCCGCCGGTGATTTCGACGAAACGCTGGACGGCGGCGGCGGCGCCGATACGCTGGCCGGCGGTGGCGGCGAGGATGACTATTTCGTCGATTCCGCCGACGACGTGATCATCGAAAGCGGCTTTGCGGCGAATGGCGTGACCCCGACCGTCGACGTGGTACAGTTCAACGGCACGACCGGCGGCTATGCCCTGGCCGACGGAGTCAATGTTGACCGGCTGCTCGCCGGTGCTGCCGGCAACGTCTTCCTGGTCGGCAACAGCTTAAGTCAGCAGATCGTCGGCAACAACGCCAACAACATCCTGAACGGCAAGGCCGGCGCGAGCGGTGCGGGCGACACGCTCTATGGCGGCGGCGGAGACGACATCTATCGCGTCTACAGCGCCGCCGATGTGGTGAGCGAGGAAATTTACGACTTCGCCACCAGATCAGGGGTCGCCGGAACCGACGCGGGCGGGGTCGATACGATATTCACCAGCTCCAGCTATTCGCTGGCGACGACATTCGGCGTGGTCGAAAACCTGTCGGTCGCCGACCACAGCAGCACGACCACTGGCATCGTGCTGACCGGCAATGTCGCCAACAACCAGATCATCGGCAATATGGCGGCGAACACGCTCGTGGGCGGCGGCGGCGCGGACACGCTGATCGGCCTCGGTGGGGATGATTTTTACATTCTGGAAAGCATCGACGACCTCCTCGGCCAGGCCGATATCGTACTGGAAGCGGTCGGTGGCGGGTTTGACACGATCACCTTCGCCGGTGCGGCCGGCGAACCGTTTGTCCTTGGCGCAGGCAGCGAGGTGGAAGTCCTGCGGCTTGGTGGCGGGCCAGCATTGATCACCGGCAATGAGTTTGGCCAAACGATTTACGGCACGGATCGGCCGCTTTCAGAGACGTTGATCGGCGGGGGTGGGGCCGACACGCTGGTGGGCGGTGCCGGCAGCGACGTCTATCGCGTCGACAGCGCGGACGATGTCATCATCGAAACCGGATTGGCACCCAACGGCTTCACGCAGACCTTCGACCTTGTCGTCTTCGAAGGCACGATCGGCGGCTATGCGTTGGCCGAAAACGTCGCGATCGATGATCTGCGGGCAGATGCGGCGACCGGCGACGTCTATCTGATCGGCAATTCGGGCGCGCAACTCATCATCGGGAACAACGGCAACAATATCCTCGACGGCGGCGGTGCCCCGGCCGGCCTAGGCGACACGTTGCGCGGCGGCGCTGGTGACGACATTTATCGGGTCTATTCTGCCGACGACCGCGCCGAGGAGTTCGCGAATGCCGGCACGGACACGGTGTTCACCAGCAGCAATTTCAATCTGGGTCTGTTCGGCGCAAACATCGAAAATCTGATTGCCGCCGACGCGCGCGCGCTCGACAATCTGGTGCTGCAGGGCAATGCCGGGAACAACGGCATCAGCGGCAATTTCGGGCGCAACGTGCTGGCGGGTGGCGCTGGGGTAGATACGCTGACCGGGCTGGGCGGCGCGGACACCTTCCACTTTGCCGACGTGGGTGCAGGCAATGCCGACGTGATCGCCGACTTCAGCGCAGCGCAGGGCGACCGGATCTCGCTGAGCGCGGGTACCTTCACCGGCTTTACCGGCGCGACGATCACCGCTGCGCAGTTCGTGCTGGGCGTCGCCGCCACCGCTGCGGGTCCGCAGCTCCTGTACGATCAGGCGACCGGTCGCCTGTTCTACGACGCGGACGGCACCAGTTCGGGAGCGGCACAGATCATCGCCACGCTGATCCCTGGCACCGCGCTCACCAACAACGACATCGTCATCACGCCGGGAAGCGCCGTTCCGACACCGTGAGGTCGGTGGTGGCAAGGGCGGGTGAGTCGCGCTGCACCCGTTCCTTCGCGCGATCGTGCGCGTCCGGGGGGCCACTTTCCGCTTTCCTTCACCAGCCTTGATATCATCGCGCGCAAACCATGGGCCGTCATTTCATGGCTGGCATGGCCCGGCCGGGCGGTTTCAGTCAGCTAAGCAAACGTCCGCTTTCGACCATTGTCGTCCAGAACCTGCTCCACTTTTCTGTTGAGTGCGCCGTGCAGCTCGAAAGACGCTGGCCGAACGGGTTATCCCCGGCCCGTCCGACCCCACCCGCGGCTAGACATTATCCTCAAGCGCGCGCGGGACATTATCCGCGACTTCGTCGTCATGCTTTCCGGAGTCAGTCGATTGGTGGCAGCAGCCGATCGGCACGCAGGCGCGAGAACCATTTGTCGAACATCTCCTCGGTATCAATCGCGCCGCTGAATCCGGCGCGGCGCAGTTTCACCGTCGAGACAATCGAGTCCTCCCATGCGACCGTGCGTCCATAGCCGAGCGCGAAATCGGCATATTGGAAAGAGGAGCCGACGAACTTGCCGATATCCGGCGCGGCCAGGCCGTGGCGCTCGCGGATCGCATCCCATTCGGACGCAGCAGCAGGCATGGCGGTTGCCAGCTCCATCGCCCGGTCCTCGCCCGGTTCCATGCCGAGCGAGCGAGCCAGCGCGGGCCAGATGTTCTTCCACAGGAAGATGTCGCCATTGGTGATGTTGAAGACCGCGTTCCGGGCCGTTTCCGCACCATGCGACCAGTCGATCGCCTCGGCGATCAGGTCGGCGTCCACCGCCTCCAATATGCCCATGGGACCGCCGGGATAATGAAGCGGCTCGCCCCGCGCCTTGAGGATCGCGGCATAGACGCCGAGCGCCGGGATCAGGTTCATCGGCGCGCCCAGCGAATGGCCGAACACGAATTGCGGCCGCAGCACGGTGAAGTGCCAGCCGTGCATCCCGGCGAGCTCGGTCAGATAATCCTGCTGCTCCCAATAGAAATTGGGGTGCTCGCGCATTTCCGAGCGGTTCTCGCGCGCGGGCAGCACCATCGGGCGGATATGAACGCCATACGCCTTTGTCCCCTGGAGCAGTGTGACATGGGCGAGGGCCGCATGATCGGTGATGCCGATCTCCATCAGGTTGCGAAGCATCTCCGCATTGACGCGGATCTGCTCCTGATCCGACCAGCCCGCGACGAGGCTGGGCGCCTCATAGAGCGCCGCATAGACAAGGTGGGTCACGCCCTTCAGCGCATCCGCCGCCGCCGCGACCGATTTGGGATCGCGCAGGTCGGTGGCGACAAACTGGGCGCCGTGCAGGTGGAACGGCGCGCGACGCGACACGCCGATCACCTCTGTATCCGGCTGGGCCGCGAAATGGGCGATGCAAGATTGGCCGATCAGGCCGGACGCGCCGATGACGGCGAGCTTTCGCTTCATGCTCTTCCTCCCGCGGCCGGGCCGATATCGATCGCGACCGTGCCAATGCCGTCGACGGTGCAAACGACGTGATCGCCGGGCACCAGCGGCCCGACTCCCTCCGGCGTGCCGGTGAAGATCAGGTCGCCAGCGCTCAGCGCCACCCCGTGCGAGATCAGCGACACAATGTCTCGCACGCCCCAGATCATGTCGGCAAGATCGGCAGACTGCCGCGTCTCTCCGTTGACCGACAGGTGAATGTTGCCCGCATCCGGCACCCCGCCCATGCGGCTGGCCTGAAGGATCGGGCCACAGGGGGCGGAGTGATCAAACGCCTTGCCCCAGTCCCAGGGGCGGCCCATGTCGCGCGCCTGGAGCTGGAGGTCGCGGCGGGTGAGATCGATCCCGGCGGCATAGCCGAAGATCACATCCTCCACCGAATCGGCCGCGATGTCCCGGGCGGCTGCGCCGATGGCGACGACCAGCTCGGCTTCGTAGTGCAGGTTGCTGGTCAGCGGCGGATAGGAAATGGACGCGCCGTCATCGACCACGGCATCCGCCGGCTTGGTGAAGAAGAATGGAGGATCCTTGACCGGGTCCATGCCCATTTCCCGCGCGTGCGCGGCATAGTTGCGCCCGACGCAAAAGATGCGGCGAACCGGAAAGCGCCGGACATCGCCCGCCACCGCGACCGAAGCGACAGGAAGATCGAACAGCAGCGACATGGGGCAGCTCACCGACAAGGCACGTCCGGGCACAGGGCCCGGACGCCAGGGAGGATATCAGAAATCGTAGTTCAGCCGCACGCCATAGGTGGCCGGACGGCCGACATAGGCCTTGATCGTGTCGAACTGCGGCAGGACATTGTTGAAGTAATAGCCGTTGGTGACATTCTCGCCCCAGAAGGTGAGCCGCCATCCCGCCGCTTCGTCACCAAAGCCGGCGCGCAATCCGAGCAGGTCGTACGAGGGCAGGTCAAGCCGCGGGTCCTCTCCGAACACCGCCGACGCGGTCGCGCGGTAGGACCAGCTGCCCCCGACAAAAAAGCCCAGATTGCCGACATCCCAGTCATATTGCCCGTCGAAATCGAGCGACCATTTCGGCGCGAAGCTGAGCACGCCGCCCTCGTAATCCGTCAACACGCCGTTGACGTCCAAGCCGACATATTCGTCGATGCGCGTGTCGAGATATGCGGCAGCGCCGGTCAGCTTCAGACCCGGCGTCGGGATCACGGTCGTATCCACCTCGAACCCGACGATATGCGATTTTGGGATGTTAATCAGAAGGCTCAGCGGGCCGAACACCTCGTCCAGGAACGTCCCGCGCAGCTGCTTGTCGGTATAGTCATAGTAGAACACCGCGGCATTCGCCTGCGCCGTGCGGCCGAAACTCGCCTTTACGCCCGCTTCATAGGCGATCAGCTTTTCCTGGGTCGCCGGTTCATATTGGCGGAAACCGGTGGCGGCGACATTGGGGAAGCTGCCCGATTTATAGCCCTGGCTTGCGGACACGTAGAAGAGAAGATCGTCGACCGGCTTGTAGTTGAGCGCGACGCGCCAGGACACGTTGTCCTCCGCCAGCGTGTTGACGCTGAGGCCCGGCGTGGCGGTCAGGCTGACGTCGCCGCGCGGATCGACAAAGGTTGTGCAGTTGCCGTTGCTGAGCAGGCCCGGCTGGAACTGGCTAGCGGGCAGCGGGGCCAGGCCCGCGCCGGTACGGATCAGACCGCTGACGAATTGGATGATCGGGCTCAGCGTATTGTCGCCCGTGTCGCCGCTGCAGCCGCGGAAATCGACCTTGAAATCGGTGTAGCGCGCCGCCGTGGTCAGGGTCAGCTTGTCGGTCAGCTGCCAGTCGATCGAGGCGAAAGCGGCAAAGGACTTGAGTGTCTGGTCGGTGAAATTTTCCGCCGACTGCACGCCGGAGATGCGGTTGGCGCTGGTCTGGCCGGTGCGATAAGTCTGTTCGGCATAGACGGTCGAGCGGGCGTAATTGCCACCGACCACCCAGTCGGCCAGCCCTTCGAACGAGCCAGTCAGGCGGAGCTCCTGCTGAAAGGAATTGATCCGGCCGAACGTGGTGAAATCGAACACGGTGACGGGCGTGCCGTCATATTCGTTGAAGCTCTCATCCTTGAACCGCGCATAGGCGGTAATCGACGACAAGGTGATATCCGAGCTGAGATCCCAGTCGACGCGGCCAGAGGCCTGCCAGAACCAGTTGTCGCGCGCGAAGTCAGATCCCTCATCCCAGTCGGCGGCGCGCACATCGCCCTCCGGTGCGATCGGATATGCGGCAAGATCGGGATTGACCGCCTCGGGAAACACGGGGTCGATCTGACGGATCTGCGGCACCTGAGTGTCGCTGCGGTCGCGCCAGCCGCTCATCACGAGGGTGGTGCGCAGCGTCGGCGCAGGTCCCCATTCGAGGGTCAGGCGACCACTCTGGCGATTGACCTGGCCCGCGCCGTCGCCGGGGCGCAGCTGGCTGCGCTGCCAGTCATCGGCATTGTCGGTGCGCACGGCCAGCCGCGCCTTGAGGGTGTCGGTGATCGGCCCACTGAGGTAGCCCGCCGTTTCCACGGCGTTGAAGCGCCCGAAGCCGAAGGTGACGCCGCCCTCGACCATGTCGGTCGGCTTGGCGGCGATATAGTTGATCGCACCGCCAGTCGTATTCTGCCCATAGAGCGTGCCCTGCGGCCCCTTCACGACCTCGACCCGCTCGAGGTCGAGCGTCGCGCCCAGCGTCATCGCGGGAAAGGGGATGGCGACCTCATCGACATAGATGCTTACCGTGCTTGTCGCCGACAGGCTGGATTCGTTGAAGCCGATGCCGCGCAGCGTGTAGATCGGTGTATTGAGGCCTGATTCCGCTGCCTGGAACCCCGGGACGACGCGGGCCAGATCGCTGACGCTGGTGATGCCACGCGTTTGCAGGGTCTCGGTGCCGAACGCGGTGATCGAGATGGGAACGTCCTGAAGGCTTTCGGACCGGCGCTGGGCGGTGACGATGATGTCACCGAGGCCATCCTGCGCACTCGCTTCCGTCGTCTGCTCGGCGTCTGCCGTCGCATCCTGTGCCTGTGCGGTGCCGATCCCGGCGACCATCAACGCAGGTATCGCGGCGCATTGATGCAGCGAACGGATCACGCTCTTGTTCATGGACTTCCCCTCTCTCGTGCACGGTCGGCTATCCTGCCGATCCGTCGCATAATATGAACGTTCGTTAGTTTATAAAGCAAGCGCAATGCGGCCGCAATAGGCTTACAAACGTTCGTATAGTTTTTGGTCTCCCGGAGTAGGAAGCTGAAAAGGCTCAGGATTCCTGGGGGATGCCGGCCATTCGATGGATCAGGTCGACAAAACCCTGCGCAACGGCATCGCTCTTCATCGGCCCCTTGCGGCTGTACCAGCTGGCGACTCCGTTCATCATTGAAAAAGCCGCGCGGGTCATGAACCGGACGTCATCGATGCCGATGCCGTGATGGCGGGCGGCATCGAGCAAGGCGTCGCTGAACCGCGCTTCATAGGCGCGGCGCATGTCGAGGATCTGGTCGAGATGTTCCGGCTCCAGGTTCCGCAGCTCCATATTGCCGATGAAAACGGCTTCCTTGTTGATCGCATGAAAATGGACATGGGTGCGGATGAACGCATCCAGCCGCTCCGGGGCGGTCTGTGCCCGATCGACAGCCGACTGCACCTCCGCTTGCAGATCTTCCATGATGGAACGCAGCAGAAGGAACAGGAATTCCTGCTTGTTGGTGATGTGATTGTAAATCGAGCCGGCCTGGATCCCGATATGCTGGGCCAGCATCCTCAGGCTGACATTCTGATAGCCATGTTTGGC
The DNA here is from genome assembly GCF_001557005.1 of Sphingomonas sp. CCH15-F11. Lineage (NCBI taxonomy): Bacteria > Pseudomonadati > Pseudomonadota > Alphaproteobacteria > Sphingomonadales > Sphingomonadaceae > Sphingomonas > Sphingomonas sp. CCH15-F11. The sequence continues at coordinate 13,614 of NZ_LSKG01000002.1, forward strand.
GAACAGCGTAATTGCAGCGTGCCGCAGCATTTCGCGGGTTTCACGACCCTTTTCGCGCGAAGGTCGGTCCGTCGATTTGAAGATGATGTCGCTTTTCGTGGCGGGCATGGACCTTGCGCTACCTTGTAGTTGTAAAAGCCGGGGTGACCGGATTGCCCCAACCCGGTCTAGTTTTCCAGCCCCGCGTCGCTGGCGATCGTGCGGGCGGCGATGTAGCCAAAGGTCATGGCCGGGCCCAGGGTGATGCCGCCGCCGGGATAGGCGCCGCCCATCACGCTGGCCGCGTCATTGCCGATCGCATAGAGGCCGGGGATCGGGGCGCCGGCCGCATTCAGCACCCGCGCCCGCGCATCGGTGGCAAGGCCGGCAAAGGTGCCGAGATCGCCCATCTCGAGCTTCACCGCGAAGAAGGGCGCCTGATCGAGCGGCGCAATACAGGCATTGGGCAGATGCCCAGGATCGCCCAGATAGCGGTTATAGGGCGTCGATCCCTTGCCGTATTGAGTGTCCTCGCCCTTCGCCGCGTCGAGGTTGAAGCTGGTCAGCGTGGCGTCCAGCGATGCGGGCTCGCACGCGATCGCCCGCGCCAGCTCGGCAACCGTGCGGCCCCGCCTCAGATAGCCGGAACGGATCCAGCCGCCATAGGGCACCGGGAAAGGCTTGACGATGCCCAGACCATAGCGGCGCAACGCACGGTGATCGGCGATCAGCCAGGCATAGACGCGCCCGTCCCGGCGGCAACGCTCCAGCATTGCCTGTCCGAAATCGTGATAGCTGTTCGCCTCGTTCACGAAACGGCGGCCCCACGGATCGACCGCGATGATGCCGGGCTTGTACCGGTCGATCAGGTGCGGAAAGACGCCGGGCGGCCCCTTGCCGCGGGGCACGGCAGAGACCGGGATCCAGGCGGCCGCGTTGGGCAGGTCATCGCGAACCCGCGCGCCGATCGACTCGCCGGCCGTCAACGTATCGCCCTGGTTGCTGTCCGGCGCGGGCGACAAATGCTGCCCGCCCGCCGCCACATGCGGAAACAGGCGCTGTTGCCGCGCGATGCCGCGCGGGAAGCCGCCCGCAGCCAGGACGACGGCATGGCGGGCGAAAAGGCGTTCGCCACCATCGGTCAGGACGCCGACAGCGCGCCCGCCCCGTTCGATCAGTTCAACCAGCCCGGTGCCCGTGCGTATCTGAACCCCGAGATCCAGCGCGCTGGCGAAAAGGCGTGCGGCCAGGGCATTGCCGTTGGTCAGCCGCATCGCCCGGCCATGGCGCAACATTTCCCAGCCATGGACGGCCAGCCGCCGCGCGACGTAGAGGGCGCTGGTCAGAGACCGGGTCGCGCGAAAGAAATGCTGCACTTCCTGACTGGCGTTGAACATCATGCCGACAAAAGTGATTTCGCGAAGCGGCGGGCGCAGGCGGCGGATTTCGCGCCCAAGTTCGCGACCGTCCATTGGCGCGGCGACGATGGAGCGCCCGCCCGCCGATGCGCCGGGCCTGTCGGCATTATAATCGGGGAAACCTGGCTGGGCGACGAACGCGACGCGCGTTTCCCGTTCGAAGAAATCGACCATTTCCGGACCATTGGACAGAAATGAATCCACCCGTTCGGCGTCGAAGCAGTTGCCGGCCATCGCGTGCATATAGCTGCGCGCCGCCGGCACATCGTCCGTCACCCCCGCCCGTGCGGCGACCGGATTGCCCGGCAGCCACAGGACGCCGCCCGACCGCGCGGTCGTCCCGCCGACAAGTCCCGATTTTTCGATGACGAGGACGGACAGGCCGAGGCGTGCGGCCGTGACCGCTGCCGACAGGCCGCCTGCCCCCGATCCGACGACGATGACGTCGGCTTCGGCGTCGCTCACTTCAGCTCCAGGCCGTCAAATTCCCCGCCGATGAAGCGATTGGGCTTGAGGAAGAAGCTGAGGACCAGTGCGCCGTCCGGCGACCGCGCCAAATGCCTGTTGCCGCGGGGCCGCCAGACAAAATCGCCCGCGCGCACCTCGCCCTCGTCATCGACGATGCTGCCTTCAAGCACATAGGTCTGCTCGACCTCGACATGCTCGTGCAGCGGCAACGCGGTGCCGGGCTGCCAGCGGAACAGGGCCGTCAATAGCCCGGTTTCGGGAAAGGACATCAGCACCTTCATTTCGATGCCCGGCGTCGGCGTCGGTTTCCAGGGCAGCGACGCGACGTCGATGTAGCGCGAGGCGAGCGGGCCAAGGCCGTCGGCGGCCTGTTCGATTCCGGTGGCAGTCATCACGGTTTCCCCTGTTCAGCCTTCCAGCATTCGGTGCGCGGCATCGCGCGCACTCATGCCCGGTGCGATGCCCATCGCGGCGGCAGTGGCATTCGCGGCGGAGATCACGCCATGCTCGTAGGTGCTGAGCGGGTCGCCGATCCGAGCGCTGTCGGTATCGACCGAGGCGGCCGCGATGCCTTCGGGGTCAAGCATCGCCAGCCCCTCGATCCCCAGATCGTCCAGGCCACGCCCGGCATCATTGCAGATCAGCCCCTTCGGCCGAATGCGCAGGGCGTAGAGTGCCATCAATCGCGCGCCGTGTGAGGCGACGCAGAACACGTCATCGGGCGTCGATTCGCCGACGCGCGAAAAGGACCAGCAGGAAAAAATGCGCCCGCCATTGGGTGCGCGGTGGACGATCCGTGTTTCCTCGTCCACCAGCGCATCGACGTCCGCCCGTGCGCCCTCTGGCCCATTTGCCAGCATGACGCGCGCGGCCTCCAGCCCGGTCATGCCGGGCACCACACCGATCGCGTTGGCGGCGGCGTTGGCGCGTGAAACCCGCCCGGTCAGCAGCGAGTCGCCGTCGGACAGCCGCGCCTCCATGGTGGCGATGGCGGCGGCCGGAACACCAAACCGGTCCGACAGCGGAAGGCCGGCGATCCCCGCCTCGTCCTTGCCCGGCCCGCCTTCGTGCGCGATCCAGCCCCGCGCACCCCGCCGCAGCGGAATAGCGCCGGTCGGTGCGCCGGCAAAGGACGCGCCCAGCAGCACGTCGCCCTGCCAATCGCCCTCGTCAAACGACGTCAGGGAATTGCCGACGACGATGCGCCCGCGGGCCTCCTGGCTTTCCAGGATATAGGGATGAAGGTCGCTGTCGCTGACCGTGATTGCTGACATTGCATCCTCCTTTTATACGAACGTATGTTTGTATAAAGATCCACAAACTGTCAATTGCGGAGCGGACGCATGATCGTCGAGGAACGCACCTATCGCCTGTCGCCGGTTCATTCGCTGGCGGCGTATCTCGAACCCTATGAGCGGATCGGGCTGCCGGTGCAGCGCTCGATCCTGGGCGGCCTTGTCGGCGCTTACACGGTGGAGGTGGGCGGGCTGCACAGCCTGGTGCACCTATGGGCCTATCCCTCGTTCGAGGAGCGGCTGGCGCGGCGCGCGCGCTTGGCGGCAGACAGTCGGTGGCAGGAATGCCTGGGGATCATCCGCCCGATGATCGCTAGCATGGACAGTCGTCTGCTGGTGCCGACCGGCTATTCGCCGCTGCCCCCCGGCAGCGCATAGGCGATCAGATAATCGCCCTTCACCGGCGAACGCCGCGCCCCGCCTGCCGACACGACCACATATTGGCGGCGGGATTTGGGAGAGACGTAGGTCATCGGCGTCGCTTGCGACCCCACCGGCAGGCGACCGCGCCACAATTCCCGCCCGTCCGCCACGGACAGCGCGCGCAGGTAGAAATCCTGGGTTCCGGCAAAGAAGACCAGCCCCGACCCGGTCGTCACGGATCCGCCGATCGACGGCATTCCCACCGGCACGTCCAGCCCCGTGGCGATCCCCAGCGGCCCGGTGTCGCGCAGCGTGCCCAGCGGCTTCTGCCAGACGATCTTGCGCGACTTGAGGTCGATGGCGGTCATCGTGCCGAAGGGCGGCTCCTGGCACGGCACGGCCAATGGCGAGACAAAGCTCTCGCGGTTGATCGCATAGGGCGCGCCGGTCTGCGGTCCGATCCCGTCATGGTCGCCCTGGCGCGGGGTCACGCGGTCGACGTCCTTTTGCGGCACCAGCTTCAGCAAGATGCCCATCCGGATGTCATTGACGATCAGCGTGTCGTTCGCCTTGTTGATCGCAGCACTGCCCCAGTTCATGCCGCCATAATAACCGGGGAATTGCAGCGTCCATTCGCGGGTCGTGATCGGCGTGAACAGCCCCTGATAGCGCGCCCGGCGAAAGGCGAGGCGGCAGGCCAGCTGATCCAGCGGGGTCGCGCCCCACATGTCGCGCTCGGTCAACGTCGCATTGCCGATGCGTGGCATCGCGAGCGATCGCGGCTGCACCGGCGACAGCGTCTCGCCCGCCTGCGCGCCCTGCGGCACGGGCTGCATCGTCACCGGCGCGACGGGCCGGCCCGTTCGCCGGTCGAGCATGAAGATGTCGCCCTGCTTCGTCACCTGCACCAGCACGGGGATCGTCCCGCCCTTTCCGTCGGGCAGGTCGTGCAGCACCGGCTGGGCGGGCACGTCATAATCCCATACGTCGTGGATCACGGTACGATAGACCCAGCGCGGGCGGCCGTCAGCGATGTTCAGCGCGACGACGGCAGCCGCGTATTTCTCCGCAGCTTCCGTCCGGTCCGCACCCCAGAAATCGGGGGTCTGGTTGCCCATCGGCAAATAGACCAGGCCGAGTGCCGCGTCGAAGCTGGGCACCGACCACATGTTCGGCGTGCCGGGGGTGTAGATCTGCCCTTCCGGCGGTGCGCCGATGCGGTCGGGCGCACCCATGTCCCACGCCCAGGCGAGCGCGCCGGTGCGGACATCATAGGCGCGCACCACGCCCGAGGGCTCGTTCACCTCCTGATTGTCGAACACCCACGCACCGACGATGGCGATGTCGCCGACGATGGTGGGGCCGGACGACGGGATCAGATAGCCGGGCTTGAGCGGCCCCATATGATCGGCGAGATCGACGGTGCCGTCCTTGCCAAACCCCGCACACGGGCGGCCATTGGCGGCATCGAGCGCGATCAGCCGGTTGTCGATGGTGGTCAGCAGGATACGGCGCTGGCACTCGCCAGCCGGATCGCCGGCCGGCCCCGGTGTTGCGGTCTCGTGATAGCCCAGACTGCGGCAGCGACGCCACAGCGGCGGCGGCACCGGCCTGGGATCGAACGACCAGCGCACCGCGCCGCTATCGGCATCCAGCGCATAGACACGGTTGTTGCGCGTGCACGCATAAAGCGTGTCGCCAATCTGCAGCGGGGTATTCTGGTCCTCGGACAAAAGTTCGCCCGCCCCGCTGTCGCCCGTGCGGAACATCCATGCCACCTTCAGCCCCGCGACGTTTTCCGGCGTGATCTGGCCTGCCGGAGCATAGCGGCTGCCATCGCCGGATCGCCCATAGAAGCGCCAGTCGCCCGGCGCCTCGGTCGATGCGACGAAGGGCGCGCGGCTGGCTGGCCGGATGCCGCCATGTTCCCAGAACATCCCCCCGAACAGTGCGGCCGCGCCTGCTCCGCCAATCAGGGCGGACGCGACGGCGCCTGTCCGGCTGCGGCTCGGCAGCGCGAGCGCGGCCAGTCCGCCCAGCGTCAACAGCACCAGCGGGGCGAACATCCGGGCAAACAGCGGCCAGAAATCCCACCCCCCTTCCCAGATTGCCCAGGGCAGCGTCAGCGCCACTACTGCCGCCAGTAGCTGCAAGCCGGCATAGCGGCGCAGGCCGAACAGGATGCCTGCGACCAGCAATCCAGCTCCTGCCAGCAGGTAATAGGGCGAGCCGCCCGCCGCGATCAGCAGCGTGCCGCCCCATATCAGCAGCGCGCCCACCACCAAAAGCACCAGCCCAAACAGCCCGGACGGAACCCACCGCAATTTTGACACGGGACTCAGGCCTCCGCCCGTTCGACCAGGGTGTCGCGCAATTCCCGCTTCAAGAGCTTGCCGTTGGAATTGCGGGGCAACGGATCGATGCCGATGGTCCAGCCTTCCGGGCATTTATAGTCGGACAGGCGCTCGCGGGCGAAGGCGGCGATTGCGTCCGCATCCGCCGACATGTCCGCCTTCAGACAGACAAAGGCATGCGCGCGCTCGCCCAGCACCGGGTCTGGGCGACCGACCACCGCCACCTCCGCCACGGCGGGATGCTCGGCGAGGGCGGCCTCCACCTCGGCGCTGTAGATCTTGTATCCGCCACGATTGACGACGTCCTTCTTCCGGTCGTGCAGCCGGACCAGCCCGTCCGCGCCCATCGTGACGACATCACCGGAACGCCAGTATCCGCCGACGAATGCCGCGCGCGTCGCGTCGGCATTGTTCCAGTAGCCGCGCGCGACCATCGGCCCGGCCACCCACAGCTCGCCCGGCGTGCCCGGCGGAACCTCCCGACCATCCTCATCGACCACGATCACATCGGCACAAGGCACCGGCGCGCCGACCGCATCGGGATGATCCGGCGTCAGTGCGGCAGGCAGCAACGCGACGGGCGATGCCGTCTCCGTCGCGCCATAGCCGTTGGAAAGGCTGAGGGCCGGCAACCGCTCGCGCAGTTCGGCGATGAAGGCCGCGGGCATCGGCGCACCGCCGAAAGATCCCAGCTTCCATGACGACAGGTCATGCGCGGCCAGCGCATCGTTCATCAGGCACAGCTTGTATTGCGCAGGCACCATGAAGGCATGGTCGATCCGGTGCCGCGCCGCTTCCTCGATGAATGTTACCGCGCGGAACGGCGGCATGAGCACGACCGCGCCGCCCAGCCTGAAAAAGGTCAGAAACTCGGTGATCAGTCCGGTGACGTTGCAGCCGGGGATCGCCAGCAGGGTGCGGCTGCCGCGCGGCAAGCCCCAGCTCCCCTCGAAGTGCAGCACCGAATGGACGATGTTGACATGGGCCAGCATCACGCCCTTTGGCGCGCCGGTCGTACCGCTGGTGTAGAGGATCGCGGCCAGAGCCTCCTCGTCCGCCTCATGCGGGGGAAGGACGGGGCGCGGGCCGCCATCGATCCAGTCCGTCATCTCCTCCGCCAGCACAACATGGCGCAGGTCGGGCAAGTCGTCCGATGCGGGCAGCTTGTCCACCATCGCCGCTTCGCTCAACAGCATCGCAGCGCCCGAATGACGAAGCAGGTACGCCGCCTCCTTCATGCTCAGTCGCGTGTCCATCGGCACCAGCACCGCACCCAGCCGCCAGCAGGCAAGGAACCAGATCGGATATTCCGCGCGGTTGGACAGCCAGGTCGCCAGCCGGTCGCCGCGTCGAACGCCCTCGGCGACCAACCGCTGCGCCAGCGCCTCCGCCCGACCGAGCAGGTCGGCATAGGCGAGGCAACCTTCATCGCCCCACAGCAGCGCCGGTGCGGCTTCTGAGCCGGCCGCACTCTCCGTCACCATCGACCAGATGTCGGCCGGGCGATCGGCGAAACAGCGCACCATGCGATCGCCGAAAAGCAGTTCGTGGCGCAAAGCGGGCTTGGCCCTCTCCATTGTCCGTCCCCTCTTCGCTTTGCTCTTTGGAGGCTCTGTCATTTGTGGTCCGACGCGATCTTCGGTGTATTGCGCCTGTCGTTCAATCCGTAGCTGCTGCAGCCTTCATCGTGCGTTCGGCGACATAGTTGACCTCGTCGCCTGCACTTTCGAACAGGACGGGATCGGACAGGTCGCCAATCCGGTCCCACGCGTCCAGCACCTCTTCCGGGCGGACCGCGTCTGCCGTAAACTGGACCCCGCGGGCGCTGACGATGCGGACCTTGGCATAGTGACCTGCCGCCGCGGACAGAATGGTCCCGCTTTCGGCAAAGCCCTCGCTGGCCAGCACCGCCATGCCGGCAGAGGCAAAGGCGGGATCGAAGCGGGCAAGCATTTCCGGGGACATCGTGGCTTCGGTCATCGCCGTCGCTGCCATCGGGGCGAGCGCGTTGACGAGGATGCCGTATTTTCGTCCCTCGATCTTCAGCACGTTCATCAGGCCGATCAGGCCGGCCTTTGCGGCGCCGTAATTGGCCTGCCCGAAATTGCCGTACAGCCCGGTGTTGGACAGCGTCATCACGATCCTGCCATATCCGGCCTGCTGCATGATCGGCCAGGCGGCGCGCGTGCAGTAAGCGGAGCCCAGAAGATGCACCGCCACCACCAGATCGAAATCCGCCATATCGCTTTTCACGAAGCTGCGATCGCGCAGAATGCCGGCGTTGTTGATGAGGATGTCCAGCCCGCCAAAGGCATCAACCGCCTGTTCGACCAGCCGCTGCGCGCCCTCGACTGAAGCGACCGATTCGTGGTTCGCCGCCGCCTGTCCCCCGGCCGCGACAATTTCTGCCACGACCGCATCCGCAAGCCATTCGCCGCCCGCCGACTTGCCCGGATCGTTCACGACCACCCGTGCGCCACGGCTGGCCAGCATCAGCGCATGCGCGCGGCCAAGCCCGCTGCCGGCTCCGGTCACGATCGCCGTCCGGTCGTCAAAACGGATCGCCACGCGCACTCTCCTCCTTGCAAACTAACGTTCGTTTGTTTAAGTCGGATGCACGAGGCCCGTCAAGAGCCGTCGAAGCATTTCAAAGGGAGCAGGTCATGGCGGCGCAGACGCCCACTTCACCGATCAGCCGCGACGATTTCAATTTCCAGATTTTCGAGGTGCTACCGACGCTGGGGCTTTCGGATCGTCCGCTGTTTGCCGATCACGATCGCGCGACCCTGGATGCGACGCTGGATCTGGCCGAGCGGGTGGCCGTGGATCACTTCCTGCCGGGATATCGCAAGAGCGACGCTAACGAACCCTATGTCGAGGACGGCAAAGTCGTACTGGTTCCTGAAATCGGCGAGGCGATCCGCGCCTTTACGGAAGCGGGGTTCATGTCGGCCCACCTGCCGTATGAGGAGGGTGGGCAGCAATTGCCCTGGACGGTGCTGCAAAGCTGCTACGCCATGTTCCAGGGCTGCAACATCGGCGCGACCATCTATTATTTCCTGACCGTTTCCGCGGCCAATGTGCTGCGCGCGCACGGGTCGCAGGAGCAGAAGGAACTGTACATGCGCCCGATGCTGGAAGGGCGCTTCCACGGCACCATGTGCCTGTCCGAACCGCACGCCGGATCGAGCCTGGCGGACCTGCGCACCCGCGCCATTCCCAATGGCGACGGCACCTATCGCATCCAGGGCACCAAGATGTGGATTTCCGGCGGGGAGCATGAGCTGGGCGAGAACATCGTCCATCTCGTCCTGGCGCGGATCGACGGTGCACCGGCCGGCACGCGGGGCATTTCGCTGTTCGTCGTGCCCAAGCGGCGGCTGAACAGCGACGGTTCGGTGGGCGAGCACAACGACATCAGCCTCGTCGGCCTCAATCACAAGATGGGTTATCGCGCCGCGACCAACACCGTGTTGAACTTCGGCGACAATGGGGACTGTGTCGGCTATCTGGTCGGCGAGCCGCATCGCGGCCTGGCGCCCATGTTCCTGATGATGAACGAGGCGCGAATTTCGGTCGGCGCCGGGGCGACCATGCTCGGTTATGCCGGCTATCGCTATAGCCTGGACTATGCACGCGAGCGGCTGCAGGGGCGGCCGCCGGAGAACAAGGATCCGGCTGCGCCGCCCGTGCCGCTGACCGACCATGCCGATGTCCGCCGCATGCTGCTGATGCAGAAGACGTTCGTCGAGGGCGCGCTCGCGCTCTGCCTCTATGCCGCCTATCTGGTGGACGAGGAACAGACCGCGCCTGAGGAAGAGGCGCGCGAGACGGCCCGCCGCCTGCTCGCGATCCTGACGCCGGTAGTCAAAAGCTGGCCATCGGAATTCTGCCTCGAAGCGAACAAGCAGGCGATGCAGGTGCTCGGCGGCTACGGCTACACGCTCGATTATCCGGTCGAGCAATATTATCGCGACAACCGGCTGAACCTGATCCACGAAGGGACGAACGGGATCCAGGCCATCGATCTGATCGGCAGGAAACTGTCGGCGGAGGACGGTGCCTATTGGTCGGAACTGACTGGCGCGATCCGGACGACATTGGCCGAGGCGCGTGGCCATGCCGCGCTAGCCGACCATGCAGATGCGCTGGACGCCAAGCTGTCGCATGCCGAACGAACTGTCGCCGCCGTGCTCGCCGCGACCGCCGATCAGCCCAGCCTGCGCATCGCCAACGCCACTGCCTTTCAGGATGCCCTGGGCCATATCTGCATCGGCTGGATGTGGCTGCGTCAGTCGATCGTGGCGCTGAATGCGCTCGACGAGACGCCGGGTGCGGAAGCGAAACGCTTTTACGAGGGCAAGCTGGCCGCGACGCGTTTCTTCTTCGCCTATGAGCTGGGCCGGGTCGGCCCGTGGCTCGATATTGTCGAGCGGCTGGATCGCACCTTGCTGGATGTCGATCCCGAATGCCTTTGACGCTCGAGGCGCTGGCCGCGCCGTTCCCTGAACGGACATTCCAATACGACGCTGAGCGCACACGGCTCTACGCGCTCGGCATCGGCTTGGGGCAGGACGGCGCCGCTGCCGATCTTCCCTATCTGATCGGTCCGGCGCCGCGGGTCGTGCCCTGCATGGCAACCGTTGTGGCCTGGGACGATAGCTGGATCGACCGGCTCGGCCTCGACGCCACGCGCATCGTCCATGGCGAACAGCGGATCACGCTGCACCGCCCCCTGCCCGCGACGGCGACCCTGCGCTCCAGCGTCCGGATCGTCGAGGCGGTGGACAAGGGGCCCGGCAAGGGCGCGCTGCTTTACGTGGAGACCAGGCTGCAAGAGGAAGGTCGGCCGGAGCCGCTGGCCACCCTTCTGTCCACGGTCTTCGCCCGCGGCGATGGCGGCTTTGGCGGGCCAGCAAAGGGCGGACCCACGCCGCATGCGATTCCCGATCGACCATGGGACCACCAGCGCCGCTGGCGGGTCGCGCCCAACCAGGCGCATCTCTATCGTCTGTCCGGCGACCATAACCCGCTGCACGTCGATCCCGATTTTGCCCGTGCTGCCGGATTTCCCGCACCGATCCTGCACGGCCTGTGCAGCTATGGCATGGTGCTGCGCGCGGTCATCGGCGAAGTGCTGGGCGATGCGCCCGAGCGTGTGGCGCATGTCGCGGGCCGCTTCACCGCCCCGATCTTCATGGATGAGACGCTTGAGGCGCGCATCTGGGTGGACGGCGACACCCTGTCGTTCCGGTTGGTCGTGGTCAAGCGCGATGTCGTGGCGATCGATCAGGGACTGGTGCTGCTGAATCCCGCCTGATCACCCCGCCACTCACGCATCCGGCGCTTGTCGAAGGGCATCGCGCATCTGGCAAGCCAGAGGGTGACGCCTCGACAGATGCCGCATGCGCGACGACGGGTGACCCGGTTCCCCTATTCGGCCAGCCTGAACACCGGCACCTTTGGCCCCTCGCCCTCGGTTGGCGCGAAATCCACGGTCACGCGCTGGCCGATGCGGATGGCGTCGAAATCCGCGCCGACGATGTGCGTCAGCATCGTCACGCCCTCGTCCAGCTTCACATAGGCGATGGCATAGGGTGTCGCGGCGCGACGCATCACGCTGAAGGAATAGATGGTTCCCGTCCCCGCCGCCTCGCGCCAGTCGAGCTGGTCGGAATGGCAAAAGGGACAGATGGCACGTGGATAATGGTGCAGTTCCCCGCAGCTATTGCAGGTGCGGATGGCGAGCTTCCCCGCGCCCGCCGCCGCCCAGTAATGGGCGACCTCGGCGCTGATCGCGGGGGCGGGCAGGGTCGGCAGAGCTTCAATCATCGGTTCATTCCCTTTCGAGGATCAGCGTGCCGCTGGCATTGCGGCTACCCAGCCAGCCGCCCATGCCCTGGGCCAGCGCCAGATCGCAGTTCGGCACCTGCACCGCCGGATGTGCCTCCCCCCGCAGCTGGCGAACCGCCTCCAGGATCTTGGTCATCCCGCCGCGGTTATTGGGGTGATTGCTGCACAGGCCCCCGCCATCGGTGTTGAACGGCAGCTTGCCGACGCCGGAGATCAGGTTGCCGTCGGCGACGAAGCGCCCGCCCCCGCCCGGCGGACAGAAGCCTAGATCCTCCAGCTGCTGCACGACGGTGATCGTGAAGCTGTCATAGATGGAGGCGTATTTGATATCGGCCGGGGTCACGCCGGCTTGTTCGAACGCGATGCGCCCGGCCTCCCGCGCCGAACTATAGGTCAGGTCGATGCGACCACCGTTCAGATGTTTCACTGCCTCACCGGCACCGCGAATGGCGATCAGCGGCCGGTTCAGCGATCTGGCGATTTCCGGCGAAACGACGACGATTGCACCGCCGCCATCGCTGACCACACAGCAATCCAGCCGATGGAGCGGATCGGCGATCATCGGCGATTCGACGACTTCCTCCACCGTCACGACATTCTTCAGCATGGCGTGGGGATTGTGCTGGGCGTGGTGCGACGCGGCGACCTTGACCCAGGCGAGCTGTTCGCTGGTCAAGCCGTAGTCGTGCATGTGCCGCTGCGCGACCATCGCATATTGATTGAGCACCATCGAGCCATAGGGATGTTCGAACGCCAGTTCCGGCACGTTGAAATCGGGCTTGGGATCGGCACCCGCGCCCGCCGCGCGCGGTCGACCGGCCAGTACGACGATGGCGACGTTGCACTTGCCCGCCGCAATCGCCTCCGCCGCATGCGCGACATGCATCTGGTAGGCCGAACCGCCGGGGTCGGTATTGTCCATATAGGTCAGGCGTAGACCGAGATATTCCGCGATCGACAGGACGCCGAGGCCCGGCATCTCCGCATCGCACAGGAAACCATCGACCGCGTGATGATCCAGCCCCGCATCGGCCAGGGCCCAGCGGACCACGTCCGCGACGATCTGAGCCGTGGACAGATCGGTCGCCTTGCGGACGGGGTGTTCCGATATGCCGGCGATATAGGCCTTTGGTCGGGCGCTCAAATCCCCTCTCCCCAAAACAATTATTGATACGAACGTTTGTTCGTATAGGATGGGGAGATCGAATTGGTCAATGCTGGATCGCAAAGGCGAAACGCCGCATGATTCCGCCAGACAGACCGACAGGGAGAGGAACCGTAAGCATGTGCGACACTCACGCCCCCGCCAAGCCGAGTGCCAAGGCATTGCTGGCCGGCCTGCCCACCAACTGGGGCCGGTGGGGCAGCGCGGATGAAGTCGGCGCGTTGAATTTCCTCGACGCCGCTCAGGTGCTGCGCGGAATTGCCGCCGTGCAATCGGGAAAGACCTTTACGCTCCAGATTCCGATGGGTCACGAACGGGGCGATCCCGTCTGGCCGGGCCGGAAGCAGGCGCACCGGGTGAACGTGCTGGACAAGGGCGATTTCCTGTCCGGCAAGATGGACGAGATTCCCGGCGGCACCGAATATTCGGACGATATGATGATCCTGTATCTACAAGGATCGACCCAATATGACGCGCTCGGCCATGTCTGGCACGACGACAAGCTGTACAACGGCTATGACGCGCGTTCGACCATCGGCGCGATGGCGAAGGCCAGCGTGCTGCCGATCGCCGAACGCGGCATCGCGGGCCGCGCGGTGCTGATTGATATCGCGCGGCATCGCGGCAAGGCATGGCTGGACCGCGGCGAGAGCTTTGGCTTGGAAGATGTGCTGGCCGCCGCCGCCGCCCAGGACGTGACCATTGAGAAGCATGACATCCTGATCCTGCGCACGGGATGGATCGGCTCCTACTACCACCGCGACCAGCAGGAATTTTACGCCGACTATGCCGAGCCGGGCCTGTGTTTCAGCCGCGAACTGGTCGAGTGGTTCCACGCCATGGAAATTCCCAATCTGGTGACAGACACCATCGCCAACGAACTGGCGATCCATCCCGAGTCCGGCGTATCGTTCGCCTTGCACCATTCGCTCATGCGCAATCTGGGCGTCACCTTTACCGAGATCGCGCAACTCGATCCGCTGGCCGAGGACTGTGCCGGGGACGGCCAATGGACCTTCCTCTATGTGGCTGCGCCCCTGAAGGTCGTCGGAGGCACGGGCGCGCCCGTGAACCCGATCGTCATCAAGTAACGGCGATGATCGACAAGCGAGTCAGTCGAGCCATGTCATTGTCGCTGCCGCGCCTGGTCAGGCAACGCGATGACACCAGACCAGGGCAGCGCCAGCCGACCCCGGCTTCGCCCGATGAAGGCCCCGTTGCGAATTCCATCTGGGATATGCTTGTCCCGCTGTAGGGCCGGAGGTCAGACATCCCTCAAGAATCCGCGTTTCGCGATTTCCCTGCCCCCACGTGCCCGCCATATTCATGGCGGGG